>CAZIHC010000136.1:0-6550 GCA_964538605.1 uncultured Herbinix sp.
GTTTCATGCCGCCTGAAAGCGCCCCTATCTTGCGCCGGGGGACATCGTCGAGTTCAACTGCCCGGAGGATATCAGCTATCTGAGTTTTAGCGTCATTTTTATTTATTCCTTTAAGGGCTGCCATATACCACATGAAACGAATGATCGTGAAGTTGGGGTATAACCCAGGGTATTGCGGCATGAATCCGAGTTTTTCACGGAAACGAACACCCATTTTAAGGACGTTTTCAATATTGCTGCTGCCATCGTCGTATAAAATTTCCCCTGAATCAGCTTTAAGATTGTCGGTTATAATGTTCATCAATGTCGACTTACCGCTTCCGTTTGGACCGAGCAGGGCGTATATACCGGTGTCGAATATGGCGGTGAAATGATTGAGAGCAAGGTTTGTGCCGTATGATTTTGTTGTCCCGTTAATATATAAATTCATTTATTCCATGTCCTTTCGGTACGGTAAACTATCGTTATACATATAAGAATTAAGATAAGCAAATATTTTAATGCCGTTCCGTCGATCAGCATCGGAGTCGCTCTCATTAATGAAGTAAAATCTGCTTTCTTGAACGCAGCGACGCCAAAATAACTCATAAATGCGGGAAAGAGTGTAATTGAAACGGTTACCGTCAATACCGAAAGGTATTTTCTGAATATTTCAGATAGAGCGCATACCATTACCGAAAGCAGCGTGACCGCTATTATACGGATACAATAAAAATAAATCGCATACCGTAAAATCGTTATATCCGGCGAATAATCCTTAAATGCTTGGAGGGAGGCAATCGGTGCGTTCATCAGCGGTAAATCATACGAGTGGCCGACACCATACAAATCAATGACGTTCCATATGAGCGATATTAACAAAGAAGTAGTGATTGCTGAAAGATATTTACACCGCCATGTTTTCATGCGGCCGTTTTTACAGCAACGCAAAATTTGAACAAATCCTCCGGACGATGATTTATTATCATATTCAGATGTAAAAATACCCGCAAAGAGCAATAGAACCGCCGCATACAGCGTCCAATCAAAGGAAGAGAAGAACAGCTTGTTCCACCCCGTATCGTAAACGAACCAAGCATCGCGATTCGTGCCGCGAAGCTCATCAATATAATTACGCTGTCCCTCAATTTTGCGGAAGAGTTCGTTTCTATTATATGCGTACCGGTGTTCCTGAAGATATTCGCTATAATCTTCAAATGGAATATCATTGTTCAGGTAAGCCAGGCGTATTTCTTCCTCTTTGGAAAGAATAGTGTCAATTTTATTGCGTTCATCCGCAATTGCCCTTCGTTTTTCGTCGGTCAGCGAACCGGCGTAAAGCGTCATATATTCTTCATATACAGCCTCCGAAAACGTCTTTTTGTGTTCCGTTAAAATGTTTGCGTTATAACAGTGTATCAACAGTAGAGCCAGTATGACAACCCAATACCTTGATGAAATTATCGATTTGTATAATTCAAAATTTAAAAGCGACAGACGATATTTTTTCGATTTTTTTGCTGGGTGATACGCAAATAAGCGATTTACGTTTTTGAAGAGATCAACGAGTGCGAAGGTATTTACACGAACGGTATTGTACCCGCGGCAATATTTCTCTAGTGTTATAACGCATATTAAGATAATAAAACTCAAATAAATCGCAATCAATAATAATACAGTGCTGCCTACGTTTTTAAATAAATTAAAAGCCCGGTACTCCGTAAACATTGTGTTTGCGGAGGAAGCCGCAATAAAGTTCAACAACTTCAGCGGATTATTTGTAGAAATATAATGTATACTGTCAATCAGGAAATTTAATCCCCAAAATCCCAAACCGCAAATATATACAATAGTATACTGATAAACAAACACACTTACAGCCGCTGTGAACAGAGCGAACAATGAAAAAGCAAGTAGGCGGACGCCCAACTGCGCAAGGAAATATTGTCCGATGTTTATATCATACGGACAAAGACGAAAGGTATTTATCGATTGGATGGCATTAAGAGGACTGCTATAACCGATACGCAGTCCAATGATAACAAATGATTCCGCGCTGAATAATAATACGGTTCCGATTGAAATAAGCAGCAGAGCTGTGAGTTTTGCAAGCGCCGTTGGCATCCGTCCGCAGCGCGAAGCTCGGATAACGGTCAGAACCCCGGTGCGATTATCCTCGGTAAACAATAAGGATGAAATTAGCAATAACACCGCGCAGATAAAAATATTACCTATGCTGTATGAAAAATAGTCCTGCCAGCCATGGGGATATTCAAAACCGATTTGTACTGTGCTTTTTAGCGATTCATATATTTCAATATTCCTCTGTTGCAGCTTATATACATAAGCGTCTTTGGTTATTCCGGTAGATTCGTATTCCTGCAGATTCCGCCGCGCCTGTCCGACGACCTTTTCAAGTGTGTCCGGATAAGAGCGAATTGACGAGATTTCATTGAACAACACATTAAACAGTTGCAAATCCGTAAAATTTTCGGAAGAAACATATTGATTTGCAGTTTTCGGCGCTTCGTATTCGAAGTTTCCGAGATTCATCTGTTCTTCGTATAGCTCATCCTGTTCCTTTTGTTCTTCAATGAGGTCGTTATAAACTTTCGAAACCTCCGCGGGGTCATCGGCCGCCCATTGAAACAGGGAGACAATATCTTTTATCGGAATGCTGCCATTTATATATGAGGTTTGATATATACAGACGAAAACGTTTAATATCAGGAATACGAGTATGATTACACGGACAAATCCGAATCCGAAAATTTTCTTTAATTCATAATATATTAAATTCATGGCGTTATATCAATAAAGAGTGTTTTTTTGTTTATCAAGTCAATGCGGAGTAAATATGCATTGCCGTTTTCATCAATGTTTTGGTATTCAACAAAATTTTTTATACTATCATCCCAATAATAAAACTTTGAATACAGATAATTACCCAGCACGACGAAATAATCACAGTTCATATTGTTTAATTCATCTTTAAATTCCCAAACGACTTCCTGACCTGTACCGTCTTTATTCATACGAAACACTTTTTGGCTTTCAATGTCCGCATCCGAACCATCCTCATACTTGCCGATAATAACTTTTTCACGGATCCGATAATAGATATATTGATCGGTGAGATAATAATAACGCACGGGGAAATCAGTGAGCTGTTCAGCAGTTGAACTGCCTATAGGCATCCGGTATAGATATTCTTTTTCATCTCTGAAGTAGAAATATTCACCATCATGCCCTGCATTCTCCACATAGCCTTTATATGTTTGTTCCTTTTCTCCGGTATTTTCATGATAAATACCGAAACCGATTCCATCTAAATAATACAATACGCCGTCAATTTTGTCGACAAGCACGGTATTGCCGTCCTCAGGCTCCGCAAGCACGTCAGTTTTACCGCTATCCAGCGAATATCTGCATATATAATAATGATACTGGTCCTTCACCTCATCATATTGAAGGTCATAATAATATTGGTAGCCGTCCGACGTAAGCAGCACTTCGCCGACAAACATTGTACTGTCGGAACGCTTTGCAGTACTGCGGCTTATTGAATCATTTTCTAAATCATAAACATAATAGCCCCATCCGGTTCCACTCTCACCGCGACGCTCCTTATTTGCCGAAAAATAAATTTTGTTTTTAAATATTTTAAACTCTGACGGATTCAAAGCGTAGAAAGGACAATCTTTTGTATTGTGAAAACAAGTCGGTTTTTGGCAGACTGCCGTTATATTACCGGTGCTGGGATTCAAGCGGCGCATGGTATCTCCCTGAAAATTTACATACAAATATCCGTCATATATACGTATATTGCTAAAAACATCCGAATGTAATCCTTGCTTTATTGCTGTGACATTGTCTGTTCCTTCAATATATGAAAATTCGGAATTGTATTTTAAAAACCAATTCATATCATAAATTTCTTCTGTTTGGGGTAAATCATCCGGTATATTGCCCGGTTTATTTGAACAAGAATGCAATGGTAAAGTAAGCACCAACGCGATGATCAATACTATTCGTTTTACAAAATTCATATTTTGTCTACCCGCCTTATTTTAGATAACATCCGGTCATATGGTTTGGCACCGTTGGGCAAAACCATATGACCGATGTTGGATGTTAGGTTACGTTATAGTATAACATAACTCATGGGTATTATACTTACTTTACCCAACTTGTGGAACCCGTATTGCCCCAATATTGGGGACCATTATAAATTGTTGCTTCATGGGAACCAGATGCAGAGGAGGCGTTATCTGTACTAGCCGTAGGAGATGTTACAGAAATATAAGTGCTGTGTGTTGTTGAATTGCTTTTTACCACTGAAGGTAAGGAAGTATTATAAGGTACGACCGTTACTTGAACATATAATGAAGCGTCACCGTAAGGATTTAGACTATCCCCTTTCATACACTCTTAGTTCACAATAACCGGTAATCTTGTTCACCAAGAATTTATTATGGAAATATATATGCAATCACTCTCGTCAGAGTTTTACATACATCTATTTTAAAAAACTAATTGCTATTGATATATAATACTCCCTTTACTGTATCGCGGGCATGTCCCAGTTGCGTGTTCTACATTAATTCTTTATTTAATTATTATTCTATATAAAACCAACGAGATTGAGGAACGCAACACCTTTAAAAATTTTTAATAAGTTTTTTCTGATGTCGTAAAATTTTCATCTTCAAGTAGACTACCAGAAAACGAATCGTAAACTTTGGCGTTGACAACAACTCTATATTTTCCCCTATCTACATACCGTTTACCCGTTTTAGATATGCTTGCTATGCCTAAACCCGAGTTTGTCCACGATTCTATTCCAGCCCAACTTCCGTTATTATATTGCTCTAAAGTTACTGTTAAAACAGTCCTAGTAGTACTTTTTGATGGTATTACCAAACCAGAACAAGTAGCTAAACCATTTGAGTCGATCGAAAGCCCACCAGACAACATAGTTATATAACTATATCGAGCGTATAAGGGTAAACAGAAAAGCACTAATATGACAATAGCTAATACAATAACACATGCCTTTTTCTTCATAAACAGCACCTCCAATTTACTTTTTACTATAATTTCCACTCATACTATATAACCTATATAACGATCTATAACAATAAAGTGCAACAAAAAATAAGTAATAAATAATAATTTGTTAATTTAAATAAAACACATACAAAATATTTGTGCATATCTGCCAAAACGTTTAGAAATAATAAATGGATAGTCTCATTACGAAGCGACTATCCATTTAAGACTAATCTATAAATGATACACTTTCAGCAATTTTTACGGTTTCTTCGATAGGTAATTGCGTGTGTAATGTAAAAATCTTTACATTGTCTGACCAAGCAATTGAAACTCTATCTTTCTTTACAACCAGTAACATTTTGCAGCTCGGCTTTGCATATCTTTGTCGTCAAGCAGATACGCAAGCGGAATAAATCCGTCAAGCCAATACGGGACGCGTTCCCAGCCTTCTTTATCTCCGCCGATCCACTTGCTATCGCGTATATCCGGCCACATTTTGTCAAGATTGCCGGAAAGGCCTTTTGCCTGTATTTCAAGCTGCCGTCTCAGCCAGCCGAGCGGTTTTATATCGCGCGGCGGCAAAAAATCCATTGCGTTCGGTCTCAGCATTTTGATTTTCCCTCCATCATTTAAGTAGTGGTGCATTATACTCCATATAAGGGCGATGAGATCCTTTTCATTTAAGCTACATTATATCAGAAAAAACGCACGGCTGCACTGCTTTTTCATAGATTTGAACCTATTTTTCAGCCGACATTTAAAGCGGCGCGCCGACATGATTTTCACGATAAAAAACACCTGCCCATAAAAACACAGGCAGGTGTTCGGATTTAATTTAGCTAATATTTATAGGTCTAATGTTTATTGAATTATTATCTCCACTCGGCGTCCTTAATGGTGACGACAAGATGGTTTTCGCCTTCCTTTAGCAGTCCCGCAATCGTGGCGGTATCAAGTTCATAATGGGTCATGCCACCATTCCAGTCCGGTGTGACGCAGTTGCCGTCGTCGACAAAGATCTCGGTACCGTTGAGATAAACATGGATCGTATTGTCGTAGAAGCAATACCAATCAAAGAAGTCGGCAGTCTTGAGCTTTTCAACATCGGTAACATTAAACGTCCTATAGAGAATGAGTCCATGGTTGCTTCCGGTCCAGCCGATCTCCTCTGCCACTGCGCTGAACGGTGCTTTTGCCGTCGGCCAAGACGAAAGCATTTCGACGTCGGTTGTGAAGTTGGGGTTTTCGGCGATAAACTTTGCCATTTCATCGGTGGCTTCGTCGTAATATCCGCCGGATGCGCTGCCATCGATTTCGCCATTGCCGTCGGTGTACGGGCAGTAGAAGACTTTGTAATGCCACTCGGTACCCTGTTCGAAGAATTTTAGCGTGGATTTTGTAGAAGATTTTTCGTATGTGAGCGACAGGTCAAGCTCGCGGCCGCCCCAGCAGTTTTTGATGGAGATGGCTATGTAGTTGGTGCCCTTTACAAGAAAATCTTTCAGCGTGAGTTTCT
>CAZIHC010000137.1:0-6546 GCA_964538605.1 uncultured Herbinix sp.
AGGGTTCTGTAAGATTTTGTAAGGCAATTAAACTTGCAATTTAAATATATTAAAATAATTTAGGCTATACTTGACAGATTCATAAATACGGTATAAAATTAATTTATTGTATTATTTATAAAATTGAATTTCTAAATAACTTTAGGAGCAAGAAGAATATTTGAAGATTCTACTTGCAAATAAGGTTGTGAATTTACTAGAATTGATTTTGTAATTGTACAATGAAAACTGAATAAGGAGGTGCTCCTGTGCTCGAAGTAATAATTGCGGTTATTGCTACCTTCCTGATAGTTGCTCCTCTGGCTTGGAAACTTGCGATTGCTTATCGTATAAAAGTATATGAGGCTAAGATAGGCAGCGCAGAAGAAAAAGCAAGGGAAATCATAGATGAAGCTTTGAAAACTGCCGAAACCAAGAAAAGAGAAGCTTTACTCGAAGCTAAGGAGGAAGCTCTCAGAGCTAAGAATGAGTTTGAGAGGGAAACTAAGGAAAGAAGAGCAGAGCTACAACGCTATGAAAAACGGGTTCTGACTAAGGAAGAGATTTTGGACCGGAAAACCGAAGCACTGGAAAAAAAGGAAGCTAAACTTGCTTTAAAAGAAGCCGAACTTGATAAATTAAAGCAAGATGTCGAAGAATTCCATGCTAAACAACTACAGGAGCTGGAGAAGATCTCCGGATTAACCTCCGAACAAGCTAAGGAATATCTTTTAAAGACTGTTGAGGAAGAAGTTAAGCTTGAAACCGCTGTTCTCATTAAGGAAATGGAGAGCAGGGCAAAAGAAGAAGCTGACAAAAAAGCCAAGGAATTAATCGTAAATGCAATTCAACGCTGCGCGGCAGACCATGTGGCCGAGACCACAATCTCGGTTGTGCAACTTCCTAACGACGAAATGAAAGGAAGAATTATCGGTAGAGAGGGCCGTAACATAAGAACCCTCGAAACCTTAACAGGCGTAGATTTAATTATTGATGATACACCTGAAGCTGTAATATTATCAGCCTTCGATCCGATCAGAAGAGAAGTTGCAAGGATTGCACTCGAAAAGCTTATTGTTGACGGAAGAATACATCCTGCAAGAATAGAAGAAATGGTTGAAAAAGCCCAAAAAGAAGTTGATGTTATGATCCGTGAAGCCGGTGAAGCAGCCGCACTTGAAGCAGGTGTACATGGCCTTCATCCTGAACTGATCAAGCATCTTGGCAAAATGAAATTTAGGACAAGTTATGGACAGAATGCTTTGAAACATTCTGTTGAAGTTGCCATTATAGCAGGCTTGTTAGCCAGTGAAATAGGAGTTGATGTAAGACTTGCAAAACGTGCAGGATTACTGCATGATATCGGTAAATCTGTGGATCATGAAGTCGAAGGAACGCATGTACAGATTGGTGTAGATTTGTGTAAGAAATATAAAGAATCGCCTATTGTTATCAATGCTGTCGCAGCTCATCATGGTGATGAAGAGTTCCAGTCTTTAATTGCATGTATAGTTCAGGCTGCAGATACAATATCGGCAGCAAGACCTGGAGCAAGACGAGAAACCTTGGAAACATACACCAACAGGCTTAAACAATTAGAGGATATTACCAATAGCTTTAAAGGAGTAGATAAGTCATACGCTATCCAGGCGGGTAGGGAGATCCGAGTAATGGTAGTTCCTGAACAGATCAGTGATGCTGACATGGTATTACTTGCTCGTGACTTATCAAAGAAAATTGAAAGTGAATTAGAATATCCGGGACAGATCAAGGTTAATGTTATCAGAGAATCCAGAGTAATAGAATATGCAAAGTAAGAAAATTAGAGGGTGTCTTAAAAATGACACCCTTTTTTATTTACTTTTATTTTTCTTTGAAAGTAATATTATTTAAACAGATTAATTAAAATTATGCTTTGGGAAATCTTAAATCATAATAGTCTGTTTGATTTAATTTATGATATGACGTAATTTTAGTTTTCTTCCGGTGTATTGTACTCTTGTTTTAGACAAATTGCACAATAATTCCGTGACAGGCGGACAAATGCCTGCACTCCAAAATACTTTTTTGAAATTTTTTAATATTTTTGTTGCAATTTAAAAGATCATATATTACAATGTTATATAATTTTACAGCAAAGAAAAATTAAGGAATAAGGAAGGTGCAGTATGGCATTAACATTATCGAGAAAGGCTATGGCGGTAAAACCTTCTTCCACATTGGCAATCACTGCAAAAGCCAAGGAAATGAAGGCAAACGGAATTGATGTTGTTGGTTTCGGTGCGGGGGAGCCGGATTTCAACACACCCAAAAATATTTGTAACGCTGCTGTTAAGGCTTTAGATGAAGGCTTCACAAAATACACTCCTGTAGCAGGAACATTGGAGCTTCGCAAAGCAATATGTGATAAATTCTTAAAGTTTAACAATTTGAAATACGAGCCTGATCAGATAGTTGTAAGTAACGGCGGAAAACATTCTTTGGCCAATGTATTTTCAGCCATATTAAATCCCGGTGATGAAGTAATAATTCCTGCTCCTTATTGGTTAAGCTATCCCGAAATGGTACGGCTTTCGGACGGTGTTCCTGTATATATAAGAGCCGATAAATCCCAAAACTACAAAGTTACTGCCAAGCAGATAGAAGAAGCATGCACGGAAAAAACAAAAGCTTTTATTTTAAATTCACCCAATAATCCTTCGGGTATGGTATATACCAAAGAGGAGTTAGAAGCTATAGCCGAAGTGGCAATAAAGAAAGATTTTTATGTCGTAGCCGATGAAATGTATGAATACTTAATTTACGGAGACGAAAAACATATCAGTATTGCTTCCTTAAATGATGAAATTTACAAACGTACAATTACCTGCAGCGGTCTTTCCAAAAGCTATTCCATGACAGGATGGAGAATCGGATATACCGGCTCGACAAAAGAGATAGCAAAACTTATGAGCAGCGTACAAAGCCATCTGGCTTCCAACCCTAATTCCATCGCTCAAAAAGCCGCTTATGAAGCCCTTATCGGTCCTCAGGATTTTGTCCATGAAATGAAAAATGAGTTTGAAAAGCGCAGAGATTACATGTACGAGCGTATTGCAGGCATGAAACATATATCGGCCGTGAAACCTCAGGGAGCTTTTTATATGTTTATTGACATCAGCGGTGTGTTGGGCAAATCCTACAAAGGCCAAAAAATCGGCAGCGTAGATACTATGGCAACCGTTCTTCTTGAGGACTATAAAGTAGCAGTAATTCCTTGCAATGACTTTGGTTTTGACGACCATATCCGCCTTTCATATGCAATATCCATTGAACAAATCAAAAAAGGTATGGACCGGATTGAAAGCTTCCTAAACGACTTATCATAATTTGGTTTATAGCGCATAACAAATAAAATATTCTGTGGAACCATATAAAATAAAAATATGCCTTTTATCAGGAAATACTTATAATCATGACCACCGGCTAAGCCGGTGGTCATGATTTATAAATATATTTAAGTTTAAGCGTTTAAAATAGACATCCAGTCCGTTTAGGTAATTGATTAAAGAATACTCATATAAAACCGAACCGTTGTATTCAAGATAAAAGCCATCCTTTATGTCCTCATAATAATTAATGCTAATTCCAAACGAGAACTTCGAATCGGGGCCAAAACCTCTTTGTCCCACCGTAAACAGACATAAAGCAAATATCATTTTAAAAACAGGCCTTTTAATTTTATCTAAACAGTAAACAGCCTCCTTTATTGTAAACCCTAAGAACAGATTTTTATTAATATTAAAAATGTTATTTTGATTATAATAATTTTTTATTTTTATTAAATTATAAATAAAGAAATACTACCTATTTTCTAATTTTTGTGTTATTATTTTTTAAAAGATTTAGTGCAATATATTTTTAAATTCTAATTTAAATAAAATTATCCGGATATAATCAATCCGTTACCTTATAAACAGCATAAATTATTATCGAATGAAAGAGGTAAATTTATGGCATTGTTCGGATTTATAGGAGCAGGAAATATGGGATTTGCCCTCCTGAAAGCTTGTTATAATACCTTCGGTAAAAATGAAGTTGTATATTTTGATGCTTCTTCCCAAAAATGTCTGGAAGCCGAAAAACAACTAGGTATACAGGCCGAAGACAGTAATATATCTGTGGTTAAAAAATGCAAGTATCTGGTTCTTGCAGTAAAGCCTCAATTTATGCCCGAAGTTTTGGATGAAATTAAAGACACTGTAACCAATCAGATAATAATATCTATAGCGGCAGGGATAAGTATAGAATCCATCAGAGAAAAGCTTGGTTTCCCTGCAAAAATAGTAAGAGCCATGCCCAATACACCGGCTTTGATTTATAAAGG
Source organism: uncultured Herbinix sp. (assembly GCA_964538605.1). GTDB lineage: Bacteria > Bacillota > Clostridia > Lachnospirales > Lachnospiraceae > Mobilitalea. The sequence continues at coordinate 4,346 of CAZIHC010000137.1, forward strand.
TGTTACAGGCATCAGCTATTCTTCCGGCTCTTTTTCTGACGAAGAAAAAGAAATTATAGGCCGTTTCTTTAACTCATTTGGAAGATACGAGGTTTTTGACGAGAAATTAATGAATGCGGTAACTTGCGCCAGCGGCAGTTCCCCGGCTTATGTTTATATGTTTATTGAAGCATTGGCTGACAGTGTTGTTGATCTTGGCATCCCCCGGGATAAGGCTTATATTTTGGCCGCTCAGACCGTTTTGGGTGCAGCCTCCATGGTACTGGAAACAGGGGAACATCCGGGAGCCTTGAAAGATAAGGTATGTTCACCGGGCGGAACCACCATAGCAGCCGTAAAGGCTCTTGAAGAGCATGGTTTTCGTAATGCCATAATGAAAGCCACCGAAGCATGTTTTAATAGAGCGGAAAAACTGACTTTAAAAAATTAACCAAAATGAATTCTGAGGTGCATAAAATTGGAACATCTTAAAAGAATAAAAAGAGAACTCGCCTATAAAGGGACATTGATAAATATTTATAAAGATACCATTTTAATTGATAACAACAGAGAAGCAAATTATGATTTTATAGAACATCACGGGGCTTCCGCCATAATTCCGATTGATAAAGACGGTTATATAATTATGGTCCGTCAGTACAGAAATGCCATTGACGATTACACTCTTGAGATTCCCGCAGGCAGCCTTAACGCAGGAGAGGATAATATGACCTGTGCCATAAGGGAATGTGAAGAAGAAACCGGATACAAGCCATTAAAAGCAGAGCATTTAATAGATGTACATACAACCGTAGCATTTTGTAATGAGATGATTAAGATTTACTATTCGGATGACATTGTACCGTCCATGCAAAACCTGGATGACGGTGAATTTATTAACGTTGAACGCCATTCTTTGGACGATTTAATTTCCATGATTTATTCCGGCAAAATAACCGATGCTAAAACGGTTGCAGGCCTATTAGCCTTAAAACATAAACTGTTTTATAAATAAGCTTGTTCTATTTTTTAAATCCCGTCATATTAATCTATTGACAAATCTATATACACATAATTTTGATTTGTCAAAACCAAATAAGGCGGGATGAGATAATGAAATTATTAAAAATAAAACTATTGCAGAAACTGACTTTTGTTCAGCTTTCAATCCTCCTCATTATAGTCGGATTGATATTTGGCATTTTATTTGCCAATTTATTTCAACCGTTTTACTATGACAAAATGATAAATTTCCATAACCATATATTTTCAGAAATAGTAAGAGAGAATATAGATTACTCTGGCCTGTTCTTTTATACATTAGGCAAAAACTTCAGGGAATTTATTGCTTTTTGGTTGCTTTGCATTACTATTTTAGGAATCCCGTATATGCTTTATAAACTGGCAGCTTTTGGTTTTACCACGGGTTTTTTCATATCGTCCGTTGCCATGCAGTATGGGATTAAAGGTTTGTTGCTGATTTTAGCTTATATATTTCCTCATGGACTTATTTATATACCCGTTGTGATATTATGTTTATACAACGGCTATCGCCTTTCAAAAACAATATACTATGATAACCCAGGAAGTTTGAGCCTGATAATAAGACAGCTAAAATCATATATGTTTTTGCTGATATTTCTTGTGGCTTTGATTTTACTGGGCAGTTTTCTGGAAGCATATGCAGGATCTTTCTTTCTAAAAAAAATTCTGGTACTTTTTACATAAGTTTGTAGAGGAATTATACTAAAGCAAATGAGGAGGTCGGGGATGAAGCATCTAATCGAAGATTTTATAGCTTATCTTCAGGAAGTGAAACATGCTTCACTGAACACAGTCAGGGCTTATCAAAATGATTTGGGGAAATTGGAATCTTATCTTAGCCATCAGGGTATTGAAACAGTTTCAAAAATCACAGAAACCAGCCTTAATTCCTACGTTTTATACCTGGAAAAGGAAGGCATGTCGCCGGCATCGGTTTCAAGGCATATTGCATCAATGAAAGCATTTTTGCTGTATCTGTTAAGAAACGGCATAATAAGCAAAGACCCTTCGGAAAGGATAAAAGCACCGAAGGTCACAAAAAAGCCGCCTCAAATATTGGATGAGAAAAAGATACTTGAGCTTCTAAAACAGCCTGATATTACCACATCAAAAGGTATCAGGGACAGAGCTATGCTTGAGCTTTTATACGCCACCGGTATCAAGGTGTCGGAAATTAT
>CAZIHC010000138.1:0-6458 GCA_964538605.1 uncultured Herbinix sp.
GCACCAGTACAAATTCTGTTATGCCGCTTTTTCCGGACATAAGAATTTACGAAGGTTTGATTCTTGATTATAGTAACGCCCCTTGTCAGATTTTTTTAACCCACGGGCATCAGGCGGATATTTTAAACGATACCTTCTGGCGACTTTCCCGCTTTATGGTTCGTTATATCTGGAAGCCTCTGGAGCTTATAGGAATAAGAGATCCGACCAGTGCGGCAAAAAACAGCGATAAGAAAAACAAGGTCGAAAAAAGACTTTCCGGCTGGTCCAAAAAAAACAATCAGATAATTATAACCGGTCATACTCACAGGCCGGTCTTTCCTAAGCCCGGAGAAGATTTATATTTCAACGACGGATGTTGTGTTCATCCAAGGCATATAACAGGATTAGAAATAATAAACGGTTCCATATCCCTGGTAAAATGGGCTATTATGACCAAACCTGACCGTACCTTATATGTAGGCCGTGAGATTTTGGACGGACCGGTTAAAATACAGGATTACTTGTCCGAAGCCGCAAAAGCTGCCGTATAAAGGAGGCTTGCATTAAAGAAAGGTGTATATTGATATACCCTCAAATGTTGCAAAACACCGATGTGATTTGCCATATTACAATCTTTTAATAATGTTATTACACTGATAAAATATCTGGAATTTTACCTGTTTATGGCAAGTCCATCGGTGTTGTTTTATTATCTAATTAAATACTGTCTTTATTCTTTAATGTCTATTACACTAACAGGACACCCGTCCCTGGCTTCCTTGGCTCTTTCTATGCAATCTTCGGGTATATCCTCATCTATTGCCTGGGACTTATCGTCTTCGTTATAGCTGAACACTTCGGGACAAACATCAATGCATAAACCGCAGCTTATGCAGCCGTCCTGATCCACATATGCTTTCATAATAAACTCCTTTCATATCGATTCATTTTTTTACGCTTATTACTTAAACAGTCCGATATCTATATTTTTCCTGAATTATTTGAAATTATACACTCATTTATGGCCAGTAAACGAAAACTATAATTAAATCCGGTCATTATATTTCCATTAACGGTTATACAAAACTTTATAAGGCAAAATTTAGATTTAAAAAACTTAACGATTACAAATTAACCTAAATTTTGCTTTGATATATGATAAGATAATTTTCCTAATATAATTGGCATATTTGAATAAAACTATATTTGTTCACATAATTATTACTTTTAAATAAGGTTTATTGACCCTATATCAGCCACTGAAAAAATTTTCCTCAGGAGGAAAGTTATGCAGATAGGCAAAGTATTACTTTCGTCTTCCATTTCTTTAACTGCATTGTTCATACTGACAAAAATTTTGGGAAACAGGGAAATGTCCCAACTTAGTATGTTTGATTATATCAGCAGCATAGCCATAGGGGCCATTGCCGGGGAAATGGCCGCTTTGTCAACAGATACTTTGATAGAACCATTGCTTTCTATGGCATTTTTGTCCATGTGTACTTTATGTATTAATTATTTAACCTGCAAATCCATAAAACTTCGAAGATTCATTCAGGGACAGGCCTTAGTCTTATATCAGGACGGACAAATATACGAAAAAAATCTGCTTCATGCCAAGATAGATATAGGGGAACTTTTAGCTGTTTGCAGAATCCAGGGTTATTTTGATCTGGAAGAAATATATTCGATATATCTGGAAAGCAACGGTCAGATAAGCATATTACCTATGTCGGCCAAAAGGCCTTTAACACCGTCGGATATTAACATTGACCCTGTTCAGTCAAAACCCCTGGCAAATGTTATTATAGACGGCCGTATACTGAAAGGAAACCTGCAAAGCACAGGCAAAAATGAAATCTGGCTAATTAAAAAACTTCAGCAAAAAGGAGTATCAGACATTAAAGAAGTCATACTTGCAACTTATGACGGTACAAAAGATGATATAAACATATATCTTAAATATCATAAAAAAATGAAAAATGACATTTTCGAATAGGGAATGAATACATGAAAAAAATCATATGATATTACGAGTTGTATTATGGGGAAGTTTTTATATGCTGCCAAAAGCGAAAGCCAGACATATAATTTTTTGTGAACTTATCATTTTGCTTATCCTGTCTTCCTTTATGATAAAAAAAGGCCTTGAATATGAAGCAGCCATGTATGCATCCTTATATGACTCCGAAAAGAAATTTATAAAATGGGTTAATTTCGATGTCTCAAAAGAAGCTTTGGACAGGGCTTACCGTTATGATGTAGAAACATACAAGAATGAAATCCACCTTAACTGGATAGAACTGCTGGCTTATCTTGGAGCAAAATATGGCGGTGATTTTTCAAGATATAAAGAAAAACATATGACCGACCTTGCAAATAAGCTGTTAAGCAAAGAAGAAACCATGGAGTCGCTGACAAAAGACATGAAATATTACGATTACTACCTGGAAGCCTATACGGCTGTTCTCGGTGGCATGGTAGGCGAATATAAAATTGAAGTTGCCGATGAAAACGCCCCCGGCGGAAAACGGTGGGAAGAAAAATATGGGCTTAAGGCCTTCTTTCCTCTTGCAAAAAATTATCCTTTCAGCCATTTTGATGATTTCGGAACATCACGAAGTTACGGTTTTAAAAGGAAACATCTGGGACATGACCTGATGGGCCAGGTAGGCACACCTATTATAGCGGTAGAATCAGGGTATGTTGAAGCTATGGGCTGGAACCGGTACGGGGGCTGGAGAATAGGAATCCGTAGTTTTGATAAGAAAAGATATTATTATTACGCCCATCTGAGGCAAAATTTTCCTTATAATAAATCATTGCAGGTAGGCAGTGTCGTCCAGGCCGGAGATGTAATCGGATATCTTGGCAGGACCGGATACAGCACAAAAGAGAATGCCAACAATATCCGTACACATCATCTGCATTTCGGTCTACAACTTATATTTGACGAATCGCAAAAAGACAGTATCCATGAAATCTGGATTGACTGTTATGAATTAGTCAAATTTTTATATAAAAACCGCAGCGCAACGGTTAAAGATCCTGAAACAAAAGAATATCACAGGGTGTATCAGTTTGTAGATCCTGCCGCGGAAGATTTTATAAAGCATCAAATATACAAATATGACGACGAAGACATAGATATCCGTATATATGAATAATTAATTTACATATATCTTAATATTGCTTTCTGATATTTTTTCTTTTCAATAGGCATAATAAACAAAGCAAAAACGGAATTATATACTGGAAAATCAGATTAAGATTTATAATTATATGCTTATAGAAAAGATCGTACTCAAATTGCGTCTGACTCACAAAATAAGTCAAATAGTAAATAATCATAGCCACCGGAACAATCAAAAACTCCTTCTCTTCTATGCCGAAAAGCCATCTTATGATGTGAAGTACGACAATAAACATAATACATATGGAAACATAATCGGACAAAATGCATACGAGGGTTACAAGGACCTCAAATCTTTCAAAAATGTTAAAAAACGTAATACTTTTAACTGTTATATAAAAAGGGAACGGAAGGTTGGCTGTCAAAGGGGCCCCGGTTATTCCGAAAGTAAATATGGTTATAACAAAGGTTAAAAGTACAAAACCCAGACCTCCTGTCCAAAATTTTCTCATATGTTTTTTGGTGATTGATATTCCGAACCGATCGGCAAAAAACATGGTTAAAATTATATTTCCTCCTACTGCAATAACATTTTTTGAAGCTTTGATGGTTCCGGGCAGGTTAATTGCCGATACCGGAAGCAAATAATCTGTTCTGAGCCTGTTAATTGCACAAATAAACAGAATACCTATAAAAGCAAATATAGGCCCTAGGGTAAATTCCGAAAAGCGGAATATGGTCTTGGCTGTTTTAAAAAGGGCATATATAACCAGAAGAAGCATAACCTGAATAAAAAAATCAGAACCGGTCTTTGGCATAAGAGTAAATTGCAATGTTAAGGCATAAGCATTTAATTTTCCCGTAAGATACAATACGGCCCATATCAGGTATAAAAACATAACTACTTTTGCAAAAACTTTTCCGGCCAGTTGAACCGTTATTTCATATATATTCAGACCCGGATAGGAATTAATAAGCAATACTATTGCAGCGGTCAGAATCAGTACCGGAAATGTAGCCCAAATCGGGCTTATATATCCGCTTCTGCCCGCTTCTTTTGCCAAAGCCGAAGGGATTTGCCTTAATACGGGAGATATGGAAATAATCAAATACATAAATACAGCCTGCCGTATGGATAAGGGCTTATTCATATTGCTACCTCATTTCATGAATATTTCCGATATAATATCATTAATGTAATGTAAATTTTATTTTAAATATTTTTCCAAAACACTTGCCATGCTCGGAACATAAGGATAAACCTGATGAATAATGCCAAGCATTATACCTATAGCCGATAAAAGTAAAAATAATACGAAATTAACTTTTTTATTAAGTATCTTGTCCTTTTCCCTGATAAACGAAAGTATTAACAGGATTCCAAATACGAAAATCATTTTTATGCCTCCGTATTTAAAATTAATTTCCGTTTATAAATTTTAAAAAATTATCTGCTTATATCCGTAAACCGGCCGGTTTTTTATCTTGTATATCATTAGAATTAATTTATCAGATTTTGTCTTTTATTTATTGTCTTTATGTTTATCTGTATGGTCATAAATTTATATTGATTATCATCCGTTTAATGTTATAAACCATTATCAATTTTTATCAGATTAAAACATTTAATTCAAAAGATCATATTATTAGTTTTTTAAAATAAAAGATTTTGTAATTTTGGAATTTACCACATAATCGTATTGAATTTCAGGCAAAGTATTATTCCAATTTCTTTCAAATTCTTTCCAGCTTTTTGAATGGCGGTTTTGTATGATTCTTGATATCTGTAATATATCTCTTCTATTTTTAATTGAATAATTGACAGCTTTTTTTAATATGTCAATGATGTATCTATTTTGCATATCTGTAAGCCTATTTAATTCTTCCCGGGTAAATATATTTCTATCCGTATTAATCTCTTTTACTGCAGTTTCAAAGTCAAGATTAATTTTTATTTTTATAACTTTATCCTCACATTCTGATTTTAATTTGCATTTTGAATTAGTTATAGATAAGCCTACATTATTATCAAGGTATATAGGATATGCCTTTATTATATTTTTTATAAAATTTACCCCCGATGATGTATCCATATCGAGATAATCAACCAGGGTTGTCTTATCAAAAACCGCATATCCCTGAAGCAAAAAAGAATTATCTTCGGAAATCAGATAAGGAATAAGCACACAGGTCATCTTATTCTCCAATTCATTAAGGATATTGACCAGAGTATTGTCATTTCTTTTAACAAGTTCCCTTTGCTTTTGCTCAATTGCTTCCAAATCCTCATGGATAACCTGTTCATTGTCAAGACTTTCTCTTATAAAATCTTCTGCCTGTACGTCCTTTGTTACGAATATCAGAGATTCCATCTTAACGGTTTCATCTCTTGAAAGAAAGTCAATGCAAGCGTCAATACCCTTTTTAGCAGCCCTGTCACCGATTAAAAAATAACCGGTATTTGCAATGGAAACAGTTTTCTTATTTTTTAGCCTTAAATCCTGAAAAGCTTCAAAAGGGGTTGACCCCCTTCCCTGACCGATTTCTTCTTTTCCGGTATCCGTACTTTCGGAATCCGCTCCCTGACCGGTGTTATAAACTACGGTCAGAATATATTCGTCAGACATATAATCTATCCCCATTACATGAATGAAATTAATCTCGTCTATTTCTTTTCGGCTCATATCGTTGCTGCATCCGGTTAACATGCATAAAACAATAAATGCTAACGACATTTTTAACCTATTCATTTTTTATATCCCCTTGCTTAATTTTATTTTTATAAGCAACATCTTCAGGCCGTTTTATAAAATACTTAACCGGGAAACGGAATATGGTATCTTTTATATTTCTTTCTTCTACATCCACGAAGGGTGACAAATAGGCGGTCCCGTAATTGTTAAGGCTGCATAAATGAGTCAGTAAAACAATAAGCCCTATAACCAGTCCGAAAAATCCCCCCACGGCAGCAAGAAGTGCAAGAATAAATCTGATAAGTCTTACTGCGCTGCTAAGGTCCTGATTGGGCATTATAAATCCGCCTATTCCTGCCAAAGCAACTATTACTACAACCGCCGGTGATATCAGATTGGCAGCCACAGCCGATTGACCGACTACCAGGCCGCCAAGGATTGACATGGCGGTACCGACGGCTTGAGGGAGCCTAAGACCCGCTTCTATAAGAATCTCAAATGAAATCAAAAGACCTAATACTTCAGTCGCCGAGGAAAAAGGCACGTTTTGTTTTGCTGCCTGTATAGATAAAGATAACTGCACAGGAAGCATCTGGCTCTGATAAGTGGTGGCCGCTATATAGAAGGCCGGTAAAAATAAGGTTATTATA
>CAZIHC010000139.1:0-6415 GCA_964538605.1 uncultured Herbinix sp.
ATACTAATGTATTTATATATATTTAACAATATATCCGGGGTACCGTATTTTATGCCATAATAGCACGGAAAACGTTACCCCGGATGTTATATTCTCACAGGTGTTTTCTGTTTGGTTTTAAATCAAATCTTTAGTTGTAATTTCCGATTATTAATAATCATATTAACTGTATCCAAATTCCATAGTTACAACGGCTTCTATATTGGTAGTTCCCGGTTCTACAGGAGTAGTGGCAAGTTCATCCCTGAAAAAAGTTCTTGTCATAGGTACAGGCAAACTGTTTTCTACAATTCTTCTAGGTACCGGTTCAGGCTGTCTGTTAAACACTTCAGCCATAACAGAGGCTTTTTCAATACCGTTTAACAAAGCTAAACGAAGCGCTTCAAGATAATATTGGTCGGAAGTCGATACCTCAAATGAAATTGATTCAACGAGGTTCGCACCCAGGGATACGGCAACATCTATTATAGTACCGACATTGTCAAGCATTCCGGTCTGTATTTCAAACATATTTTGCACGGAATACCCACGGTCAATTCTGGTGTTGTTTTCAAATTCATAAATTTTGTCGATTATATATCTGTATGTTCTTATATCCTCAACACCAATATTTCTTATACCGTTTAGAACCGACTGGCTTATCTCAGCATTTTCTTCCTGAATATCGCTTAAGATTTCACCGGATGTAACAATACCCAGCCTTATTATAGCAAGATCAGGAACGGCAGTAATGCGGCCTCTTCCTGTGACTATTATTGAGTTACCGTCTATTTGACCTTCATTAATATCAAAATACATACAACTGACTCCTTTTTGTATTTATAACAATATATGTTGGAAAAGAGTAAATATATGAAAATTCATCTTTCAATTAATTGCTTGTTTCTGCTGGGGGAATTTGTTATTATATATTAAATCATTTTTTCAGGAGGTCTTAATGGATACTTTTCTTTTTGATTTGGACGGTACGCTCCTTCCTATGGATCAGGATAAATTTGTAGATATTTATTTTAAGGGGCTTGCACAAAAATTTGCCCTCATTGGGAATGATCCCAAAATATTAATTGCGACAGTTTGGGAAGGTACAAAAGCAATGATAAATAATGACGGAACTATGAGCAACTGCGAACGGTTTTGGAATACTGCCGGCAAAATTTTAGGAGGCGATATTGACGAATATGAAAAAATATTTAACGATTATTATGAAAATGAATTCCAGATGCTAAAGGAAGTTACACAACCAAACACGACAGTAAAAGAATGCATCCGCGTTCTTAAAGATAAAGGATACAGAATTATTCTCGCAACTAATCCTTTGTTCCCTAAGATAGCAACTTACAGCCGTATACGCTGGGCAGGATTAAAACCGGAAGACTTTGAATGGATTACCACCTATGAGAATTCATCCTATTGCAAACCCAACGTTAAATACTTCGAAGAAATACTCGATAATCTAAGTCTTATTCCAGAGCAATGTATCATGATTGGTAATGATGTATCCGACGATATGAGTGCGGAATTTATAGGGATGGATACATATCTGGTAACTGATTGCCTAATCAATACCCAAAACAAAGACATTATCCACTATAAAAAGGGGACTTTGCAAGAACTGCTGGATTTTATAAAAGGACTGCCGAAAATAAAGTAATATGTTTTTATATAAAAATTTTTTATAAGAACATATAAATATATTAATTAATAATTTGCCTTATAAACTTTAATTTTGATTATGGAATACGCTGCTATTGTTATTGTATTTTAGTTTATATATTTTATGAAGACTTGCGCGGAATATGAAAACGAATCCGGTTTGTTATTCATATTCCGCTTTTTAGCATTGTAAAAGTTTATTTATCTGATAATCGGAATGAAATCAAAGACAAATAATATGGAAGCAAATTATATGGGGATGTTAAAAGAACCTGGGGTAAAAATCATTTGTATGTTGTATAGATTTAGATCTTTTGAATCAAGACAGGAAGTAAGACTACCCAAATTATATGAGAAAGATTAACCAGTGAGTATGCGGTAATAGATATTAATAGTCCGATATTTGCTGCCCTTAGTTCTTCATAATCCATGGTTCTTATTTTTTTGAAAACGATATACAAAAGTACAGCGGGAAAAATGATTTTTATAATAATACTTATAAACGGGCTTTTTACTACATTAACCATAAATATATTCATTTCTTTGAAAAGGCCAGTCCTTAATAAAGCCAACGTAAAAATTATATCGGTTACATTCAGAAAATATAATATGGTTAATTTCTTGCGTATGTTCTCTATATTATATTCCTTTATAAATCCTAACATAAAACACCTCCATGACTGAAGTATTGACACTTGTTTATGATTTAATCAATTATTTAAAAATTTTATCCATATTTGAAAATGTCGAGTTATGAACTTTTTTGTATTAATATACATAAAATAATATAGTTACCTATAAAAGAAATGGGGGTGTTTTATGCTGACTGAAATGTCAAAAATAAAGTCATTTTATTTTAATAGGAACTAAACATGTTTGGTTCCGATTACATTACAATCAGTAGAATTAACAAAGAAAAAAAGGAGGTATTGGCTTCTTCGATCATACCTAAATTTATAAACCGATTGGATAAGCCTTATATTTATCATTCCATACCGATAAAAAAGCAATACAAAAGCAAGACAGGCAGCAAAAAAATATTAAGAGAGAACCTATATTTTATTAATATAACTAAATTTGAACATCAAATCCTTCCGGAGGGGTTTCCCAAAACAACCGTTATCGGCTGCAAAAGCCTGATAAAAGAATCAAAGCATGGAAAAATAAGATATGCAAAAATGTTTCCGGGAGGAACTTTTGAAGTGTTAAGAAATTCACCGGTCCGTATCAGGTGGGGAATCGGTTATTCAAATATCATAAAAATGTATTTTCATGGCTTGGAAAAACCGGAAATACCGGAAGCGGAAATATCGGAAGGAAATATTCAAAAATACAACAATAATTTAATACCGGCAGTTTATTGGTACCAAGCAAAAGAAAAAGAAGGTAAGAGTAAAGTTTATAACGGACCTACAGGCTTTTATCTTATAAAAGCAAATAAAGATCAGCTTTATAATTTAAGGCATGTAGATTTTCCCGGAGAAAAATATATATATCCTCTTATTATACAGGACTGTTCGTTTTATACTGACGGTTCTTTTGTTTTACCGGACCGTAATAAATTATTTTTCGGAGATGCTATTATGGTTAACGGTAAAGTATGGCCAAATTTGAATGTGGAACGAAGGCAATACAGGTTTTATATTTTAAACGCATCGTATTCAAGAGTTTATAATTTAAAGTTATCTAACGGTATGGATTTTATTTTAGTGGGAAGAGAAAGGGGATTATTGCCCTCACCGGTAAAAACTAAAGAATTTTTGCTGGCACCGGGTGAAAGAGCTGATGTACTGATTGATTTTTCAAGAATACCGACGGGTACAAAGATAATACTGATAAACGATGCCAAAACCCCATATCCTGACGGAGATTTGCCTGAACCGGAAACAACTGGACAAATAATGAGGTTTACTGTTCCTGAAAATGAGATATTATCGGTTGCCCCGATGAGATTGCCGGATAAATTCTATGATAATTCCCGTCTTGATTCTATACCCAAGTAATTTTCCGATGTTTCATATATGTTGCGTAAAGGCCGGAAACCCTATTGTGATTTCTTTTAAAGATTAATTATGTAGATTTGAATAATATTTTTATAATAAATGGACATACTAAAAACAACTGATAAAAGGAGGGTGATGAAAAGCGGGATTAAAAACTATTTTGCCACCTACCGGGCAGAGAGTTTTTCTTCGCACCGATCCTTTATGCAATGTTGATATAAGAAACAAGACCGTCAGAAATCTAAAGCTTTATAAGAATTGCGATGCCAACGAAATCACGGAGAGAATCAGAGATTTAAATATGGAATGGGACACGGAAAGGATAATAGAAGCTAATGCTGCAATATTAACCGTTCTTTTTTCATATCTGGGCATCAAGACAGGCAGAAGCTGGTTTTATCTTACGGCATTAGTCGGCCTGTGCCTGATGGTTCACGCCTTGCAGGGCTGGTGTCCGATACTGCCGTTTTTAAGAAAAAAAGGTATAAGAACGGAAAATGAAATAAATAATGAAAAAATGGCATTAAAAATATTGCGTAAGGATTTTGAAAAGAACTATACAACGGTGGAAGAACTGCTTGGTATGGTGGAAAAGCAATGATAGTGTGTATACATGCTGTGATTTGCGCGTCATATAATTTGCTAAATACAGAAATGACGCCGTAAATCACAGCATGTGTTTTATAAAATATTTTAGTGAATATATCATGTTTATTCTTTTAAGGGTTTAAAGCAAATTAAGAATCAAAAACATTAAATTAATATGATAATATACACAACCCTGTTGCGGAAATTTCCAATCGGTTTGAAAATCTGCTAATTAAAATGAAAAATTTTATTTATTGAGATCTGTCTGGAGTTTTTTGTCTTTTTCCATTACTTCCTCGGTCATTTTTGATTTCATGGCTTTTAATTTATCTTCCAGCTCTTTGTCAAAAACGGCTAATATCTGAACAGCCAGTAAAGCTGCGTTTTCGGCACCGTCTATTGCAACGGTTGCTACCGGTATTCCCTTCGGCATTTGGACGGTGGATAAAAGAGCATCAAGACCGTCTAAGGTAGAAGATTTCATAGGGATTCCTATAACCGGCAGTGTTGTATGGGCGGCTATAACGCCGGCCAGATGGGCAGCCTTGCCTGCAGCGCATATTATCACTCCGAATCCGTTATCAGCGGCAGAAGAGGCAAAATCACATGCCTGTTTTGGAGTCCTGTGGGCACTCATTATATGAACTTCTGTTTCGACTCCGAATTCCTTTAAAGTATTAATAGTTCCTTTTACAACCGGTAAATCGGAATCGCTTCCCATTAAAACAGCTACTTTCTTTTTCATAATTACCTCCCCAATGTAAAGATAAACATCAAATGATAATGTTAAAATTAGCTTATATTTGTTTTATTGTCAAATTAATTTTATTTATAAATAATATTTTGCTTGACATTGACGTTACGTAAAGGTTTATGATTGACCTGTAAGGAGGTGACAAGATGGAATATACGGTGCAAAAACTTGCAAAGCTTGCCGGTATCAGTACCCGAACCTTGAGATATTATGATGAAATAGGGCTTTTAAAACCAGCCAGAATTAATTCTTCCGGATATCGCATCTATGGCAGCAAAGAAGTTGACAGGCTCCAGCAAATACTTTTTTACAGGGAACTGGAATTTCCCATAGAAAAAATAAAGGAAATTATTGATTCGCCTGAATATGACGAAATTAAGGCTCTTATCGGTCACAAAGAGCAGCTCATAAATAAAAGAAAGCAACTGGATAAGTTAATTCAAAATGTTGAAAAAACATTGGAACATAAAGAAAGGGGAATTTATATGACAGACAATGAAAAGTTTGAAGGCTTCAAAAAGAAGCTGATAGAAGAAAATGAAAAGAAATACGGAAAGGAAATCCGTGTAAAATACGGCGATGAAACTGTAGATGCCAGTAATAAAAAAATGATGAATATGACAAAGGAACAGTATGAGGAATTTGAACAACTAAGTCAAATGATACTGGATACATTGGAAGAAGCCATGAAAACCGGGGATCCTGCCGGAGAATTGGCTCAAAAAGCCTGTGAACTACACAAAAAATGGATCACCTTAACCTGGGACAAATATTCACCGGAAGCCCATGCAGGACTTGCCCAGATGTATGTGGATGACGAACGATTTACCGGGTATTATGATAAAAGAAAACCGGGTATGGCTAAATTTTTAAGAGATGCCATATTTATATATACCGGTATGGGCAAGTAAAAACAGGCTGGCATAATATGGTAAAATGTTATAAAATGCATGATATTTCTGAATTAATTAGTCAAATATAACCTGCTCCCATCTTTTGGTTGAAAATATTAACAGAATATAATATAATAAAAGCCGAAAATAAAAATTATAAAATATTTATAAACTAATTATTTATAAAAACTAAAAGATTTTATTAGGTGAGCAGATTATGAATTTAAATATAAACAGGTTTAATAAAGGAGATAAACAGAGGAAAATATATATAGTTTTGACACAGACAAAGACCTATCCTGCCAGAGCCATACGTTTATATACCAATGAGCCCTATGCCCATGCTTCAATTGCTTTAGACGAAAACCTGGATGAGATGTACAGCTTTGCAAGGAAAGGATTATATAATCCTTTTAATGCAGGTTTTATAAGAGCTAATTGCGATGTACGCAGAACCTAGATATGTAAATAATAATAGAGAGTGGGTCAAAAATAAATTTCTCCCAAAATCAGACGGAATAATG
>CAZIHC010000140.1:0-6406 GCA_964538605.1 uncultured Herbinix sp.
GGTTCTGTAAGATTTTGTAAGGCAATTAAACTTGCAATTTAAAAGCAAAAAACTCATTACAAAATCTTCTTTACACAATTAACCGAATATGGTATAATCAACAACGTTGAAAAAACACGTATATGGATTTCATGTATGGTGCCGATTAGGTCTACATGAAATGTGAAGTATACGGAAGAAACTAACCAAATGGAGGTAATTTATGAGCGTTATTTCAATGAAACAATTATTGGAAGCCGGTGTTCATTTCGGACATCAAACCAGAAGATGGAACCCTAAGATGGCGCAGTACATCTACACAGAGAGAAACGGTATCTATATCATTGACTTGCAAAAGACAGTGGTAAAGATTGACGAAGCCTATGCCGCAATTAAAAGAATTGTAGCAGACGGCGGAACTATTCTCTTTGTAGGAACAAAGAAGCAGGCACAGGATGCCATCAAGGCAGAAGCTGAGCGTTGCGGTATGTTCTATGTAAATGAGAGATGGTTGGGCGGAATGCTTACCAACTTCAAGACAATCAAGAGCAGAATTGACAGATTAAGAGAAATCGAGAAAATGTCCGAAGACGGAATATTTGATGTTCTTCCTAAGAAGGAAGTAATCAAAATTAAGAAGGAATGGGAAAAGCTTGAGAAGAATCTGGGCGGTATCAAAGATATGAAGAAGCTTCCCGATGCTATATTTGTTGTAGATCCCAAGAAAGAAAGAATCTGTGTTCAGGAAGCTCATATACTTGGAATTCCGCTGATCGGTATAGCTGATACTAACTGTGACCCTGAAGAACTTGATTATGTAATTCCGGGTAACGATGATGCAATTCGTGCCGTTAAATTAATTGTTTCCAAGATGGCCGATGCAGTTATCGAAGCAAATCAGGGCGTACAGTTGACAGATACAACTGAAGATACAGAAGTATCGGAAGAAGAAACATCCGCTGAAATAGATGTTAATACCGAAGCTTTAGAGGAAGTTACCGAATAATATGTGGATGGGTCTGTTGCAGATGTATATGCATTACAACAGTCCCATTTTTAAAATATAAATATTTTGGAGGTAAAATAATGAATATAACAGCTAATATGGTAAAAGAGTTAAGAGATATGACCGGTGCCGGTATGATGGAATGCAAAAAGGCTCTGACAGAGACTGGCGGTGACATGGACAAGGCTGTTGAATACCTGAGAGAAAGAGGCCTTGCTGCTGCAGAAAAGAAAGCTGGAAGAATTGCTGCAGAAGGTATTGTAGATACAAATGTAAGCGAAGACGGTAAGGTGGCTTCTATCGTAGAAGTTAACTGTGAAACCGACTTCGTTGCCAAAAACGAGAAATTCAAAGAATATGTTGCAGCTGTTGCAGCTCAGGCTGCTAAGACCAATGCTGCCAATATCGATGAATTCCTGGCAGAAAAATGGGAGCTTGATCCTACAAAGACTGTAAAAGAACAGCTTGCTTCAATGATAGCTGTTATCGGCGAGAACATGAATATCAGAAGATTTGAGAAGCTTACAACCGATAACGGATTTATCACTTCCTATATTCATGGCGGCGGAAGAATAGGTATCCTGGTAGATGTTGAAACTACCGCAGTAAATGATGAAGTAAAAGAAGCTGCTAAGAACGTAGCAATGCAGATTGCAGCTATGAATCCCAAGTATGTTAAGAGAGAAGACGTTCCTGAGGATTTCATTGCTCATGAGAAGAATATCATCAAGGCTCAGATTTTGAACGACCCTGCAAACTCCAAGAAGCCTGAGAATATTATTGAGAAGATGATCGACGGCAGATTGAATAAGGAATTGAAAGAGATGTGCCTGGTTGACCAGTTATATGTTAAAGACAGCGATATGACTGTTGGTCAGTATCTTGAATCCGTATCAAAACAGGTTGGTGCACCTATCACCATTAAGCGTTTTGTTCGTTATGAGACCGGTGAAGGCCTTGAGAAAAAATCTGAGGACTTCGCAGCCGAAGTAGCAAAACAGATGGGTATGTAATTGGGTGTCAGGTACTGTTAATAAATTATGAGCAATTTGTAAATAAGGCTCTAAAAGCCTGTAACAGCGATTACGGGATTTTAGAGCCTGTTTTTATACATACACTTAAGTTTTGAAAGGACTGATATAAATCGACCGGAATATTATACTTGCATTAGCAGGACTAATCCTTTTGATTTTAGTTTTTATATTTCACCGCAAGAAAGCATATCCTTACAAAATAACATATCTGCTTTCAAAAAGTGAAAGTGTTTTTTACAATTCACTCAAACCAGTATGTGACAAGTACGGATATGTTATTTGCCCAAAAGTCGGCTTAAAAGACTTTATTGCCGTTACCAGCAAAAGAGATTATCTTAAATGGTTTCGCAAGATATCCCAAAAACATGTGGATTTTCTTATATGCGACAAAAATTTAAGGCCGATTATGGCTATCGAGCTTGATGACAGCAGCCATGAACTGAAAAAGGCCAGGAAAAACGATGAATTCAAAAACGAATTGTATAAGCGTATGGGTTTTCCGCTAATAAGAGTTAAAGCCGCCCGATTTTACAGGTATCAGGATATTGATTTAATGGTGTCAGGCACTGTTAACAAATTATGAACAAAAAATGAACGTATACAGTAAAATTGACACAGTCGAACATGTTTGTATATAATATTTGGGAAATTGCATTGACCTCTATTAAAATAAATAAAGGAGGTATATCTGTGAGTGAATATGGCATAGTTTTAACAACATTTGAAAGTGAAATACAGGCAGAAACCGTTATAAATGAAATTATAAAAAATAAGCTGGCGGCATGTGTACAGGAAATAAAGATAAAAAGTCATTATACATGGAAGAATGAGCTTTGTCATGATGATGAAGTTTTGGTTCTGCTTAAAACGAGAAAGGAACTTTATCCAGAGCTTGAGAAAAAAATTTTGGAAATTCATCCTTATGAAACTCCCGAAATATTAATGGTCGATGTGGAAACGGGAAGCAAAGCATATCTGTCATGGATTGATGAACAGACAAGCAGGAAATAAATTGCGGTATATGTGGTATGATTGAAAATACAGAAATGATAAAAGTATAAAACGAAGAAGGTTATCAGGCCGGATGGCCGCTTTTGGGGGATATGTAATATGATAACGCAGGAACAAAAACAAGCTTATAAGGCATTATTAAAAGAACAGATTGCACTGATAAAGAAGGTAAGTAAAAAATCCAAGATAACTAATCTGGCCGTTTTAATTATAGATGTCTTTCTGATTCTGGGATTGTTTTTTGGATTTATCGGAATTGATTTGATTAAAAGAGGGATAAGTTCAGAAAAAGTAGTTTTTTATTTGTATTTGGATGTTTTTATTTATCTGGTATCTATGACAACTCATGTCATAATTCACGAAACAGGCCATCTGGTATTCGGTTTGATAAGCGGATACAAATTTCAGTCATTTCGCATTTTTTCATTGGCTTTTGTAAAAGAAAACGGTCGTATTCAAAGAAAAAAACTTTCCATAAAGGGCATGGCAGGACAGTGTCTGATGAGTCCGCCCGATAAAGACAAAGACGGAAGATTTCCTTTTATCTTATATAATCTCGGTGGTGGTTTGGCCAATCTAATAATTTCCTTGCCGTTTTTTGTGGCAGCAGTGTATAAGGATAATGCGCTTGCGGCTTCAATTCTGATTGGATTTAGTTCGTCGGGATTAATTTTGGCATTTACCAATTTAATTCCTATGGATTTGGGAATTCAGAATGACGGCATGAATATTAAAGGTATGCTGCGACATGAGATTATACGGGAAAGTTTTTATCTGCAGTTAATGTTAAATGCGGAAATGAGCAACGGAAAGTTAATAACAGACTATAACCCTGACTTATTTACTGTTCCTGACGATCAAGATACCTATAAATATGCTCTGGCAGCCTATAATTACTTATATACTTATTACAGATATTTGGCCGGACATGATTTTGAATCTGCATACGATTGTCTTACGAAGATACTTGAAAAAGCTGAGAGTTTTCCTATATTTATATTAAATACATTGCAATTGGAGCAATTGTTCTTCATGGTACTGCATCACAGGCCGGCTGAAGAAATAGCTTCTTTGTATAAAAGAGTTAGATTAATTTTAAAGGCCGATAAAACTGATATAAATATCCAAAGAATAAATTACATATATGAGGCTTTACTGACTGAAGAAGAAAAGAAAGACATAATGACGCTGATTACAAAAAAAGTACCCAAGAAATGGGTAAAATGTGATCTTGATAAGTTCAGAGAAAATATAGAAAAGATTGCAAAATCTTATCCGGTATCTGGAGAGGCAGTCATGAATTTGGATATCATAGATTATTGTCTAAGGAAGTTTAATACCAGCCAAGATGAAAACCGGCCGGCGGATCAGAATGACAGTATAACAACACAAAATGATGAATAAACTGAATTACATACCGCATGGATAAGAATATGTGCGGTATTTTATTATGTTTCTTTTTTCTTGCAGCCGATAAATAATTTAAAATAACCGGTACAAAAAAACTTTATTCACTTATGAAAATAGTGTATTTTTATTTCGATTTATGTTACAATTAATAGAAGAAAGGCGATAAAGCACGACATTTTTAACACCTTTCTATTCGTAAGCAGCGTAAGTTAAACTTTATCTTTTTATGACTATGGGGTGAAATTTTGCAAAAGATGATAATTTCTCAAGATGACGGGAGTAACAGAATCTTAAGTAAACAGAAGAGAAAGAGAATTAACCGAATAAAGACAGCAATTATTATAATTATTTTTATACTTTTTCTGATACCGACCTTATTGTGCATCATGTTAAGCATACAGGTAAATAACTTGGAAGAAAAGATTAACAGTCTTATGACAAAAAAGATTGAATCAGAATATAAAGATTATGACAGTTCAGGAAATTATGCATATGCATCCGAAAAGGACGATGGGTCAGGACTATACGGACCGATAAGCGGGACGGAAGATGATATTACAAACGGATCCACACATCAAACATCCGAAGTACATAATGCAGACCTTAATAAAAACTACGGTTCGGATAAAAACGAACCGGACGGTTCTAATATAGATAAAAATAAATCCGATAAAAGCAATCCGGATAACTCCGGTACAAAGCAATCCGATTCAGAAAACACAAAAAACCCTGATAATTTGGCCGATAAAACTGCTAATTCAAATACATCCGATGCGGCAAAAAACACAGGCAAAAATACGGCGGGTGAAGGTGGCACAGAATCACAAAATCAGAAGGTTTCAAAAGAGGCAGGTAAAAAGGAGCAAAAGGCAGATAAATCGGAAAAAATAACAGAAAAAAATAAGGAGGAAAAATCATCGGACGTTAAGGCAGAATCTGAAACGTCAAAAGATACCCAAGGCATATATCATGAAAAGAAAGTGTATCTAACCTTTGATGACGGACCAAGCAAGAATACAGATAAAATTTTAGATATACTTGCCGATTATAATGTAAAAGCTACCTTTTTTGTGATAGGCAGTACAGATGAAGAGAATTTAAAGCGATATAAAAGGATTGTGGATGAAGGCCATACCCTGGGTATGCATTCGTATTCCCACAACTATAAGGAAATATATAATTCTTTAGAAGATTTTGATAAAGACTTTACAAAACTATGGAAATTGTTATATGATACTACTGGATATATGCCTTCTTTATATCGGTTTCCGGGAGGTAGTTTGAATCAGGTAAGCAAACAGGATATCAGGGAATTTATCCGCTATCTTAACAAAAAAGGTATTACATATTATGACTGGAACGTAGTTAACGGAGATGCGGAAGGAAAAGATTACACTGAAGAGCAAATGATTGAAAATGTACTGACCGGAGTAGCTAAAAAAGAGGTATCGATAGTACTTATGCATGATGGTACAGGTAAGGACAAAACTGTGGCTACGTTACCGAAGATATTGGATGCACTGATATCCGGAGGGGCCCAGGTGCTGCCTTTGGATGAAAATGTTCCTTTAATTCAACAAGTAAAAGCTTCGAGTGTAAAATAATACATAGGGAGGTTTAGAACTTATGGGTTTTTTTAAGGATTTCAAGGATGATTTTACAAAGGCAGTTGATGAGCTGCTTCCGGACAGCAACGAAAATATGGATGACTTGTCGGATATGGTAAACACCTTGGATTCGGAAGAAACAACCAATGATGAATCAAAGGACGAAATGCAGGAATTGCTGGATGAGTTTGTAAAAAATGATGCAAACGATGAAACTGATGAAACTCCCAATGCCGATACTGAAAACGAACCTGAAAATACGGGGGATAATGAAGTTAATGAAAATAAAGATGTATTGGAGGTTGGAGAAGGGGATATGGAAGAAAATATTTATTTAGAACTTTTGGATGCTTTGAATG
>CAZIHC010000141.1:0-6384 GCA_964538605.1 uncultured Herbinix sp.
ATATGAATATTTCTTCATAAAAACTGCACCTCCAATGTTATTTTGTCTAACATTTGGGGTGCAGTTCACACTTGACAAAGAGCCTAAATTTATATCTATATTTTCCGGTGTAGTCTTACGGACATTGGCATGAATCTGAAGTTTTATGTTGTATAAAGCTAAAAGCCTTGTAACCGTTAAGTTACAAGGCTTTTTTAATGCAACCGTCAGGTTGCTATATACAGGGGCAGTAGGATTCGAACCCACGACCTGCGGTTTTGGAGACCGTTATTCTACCAGCTGAACTATGCCCCTATACAATTATGTTGCTTATATATACTACTATGAATTTTCCTAATTGTCAAGATATCTTTGATAATTTATTTGACATAATTAAGTGTCAAATATTCCTTTTCCTTTATGTTAAGATATAGACTAATTTTTCTTATATACAAATACTAATATAAACACTTATCTGTTATCTTTTATGTATTGCATAATCTCCTGTATATTGCTTATTCCAATCAGTTTAATACCCGTATTAACTTTTAGATTGGCCTCATTTGCTTTAGGAAGGATGCAGGTTTCAAAACCCATTTTTGCGGCTTCCGAAACCCTTTGATCAGCCAAATTAACCGCACGGATTTCACCTGTAAGTCCTATTTCACCAAAAACTACGGTGTTTCCGTTGACGGAAATATTGCGGTAACTTGACAGGATTGCCGCTACAATAGCCAGGTCCAGTGCCGGTTCCGTAATCCGCATACCTCCGGCTACATTTACATATGCATCACAGTCCCCCAACTGAAGTCCAAGACGTTTTTCCAAAACCGCCATAAGCAGGTTTACCCGGTTATAGTCAGTACCTGCCGCAGTTCTTCTAGGCATATTAAAGCTGGTTCTGCTTATTAAGGCCTGAACTTCCACCAATATCGGTCTTGTACCTTCAATCGATGCGGTTACCACTGAACCGGGTTCCCCTATGGGCCGTCCGCTAAGCATATATTCGGAAGGATTTTTGACTTCCTTAAGGCCGGAGTTTTGCATCTCAAATACTCCTATTTCGTTTGTTGAACCGAAACGGTTTTTTACGGCTCTAAGAACCCTGTATGATACATGGTTTTCCCCTTCAAAGTATAGAACCGTATCAACCATATGTTCCAAAACTCTGGGACCTGCCACCATTCCTTCTTTTGTCACATGACCGATTATAAATATAGTTATACCTATATCTTTTGCCAGCCTCATCAGGGCTCCGGTTGCTTCCCTGACCTGGCTGACACTCCCCGGAGCCGAAGCAATATCCTCCTTATACATTGTCTGTATGGAGTCTATAACGATTATCTCGGGCTTGTATTTATGTACGACCGCTTCGATTAAATCCAGGTTCGTTTCACAAAGAAGCAGAAGCTCGCCGCCGAAAGCGCCGAGCCTGTCTGCTCTCATCTTTATCTGTTCTCTGGATTCTTCTCCAGATATATATATTACTTTTCTTCCTTGCTTTACAACTTCCCTGCACATCTGTAACAGAAGCGTGGATTTTCCGATGCCGGGATCACCGCCTACCAAAACCAGACTGCCGGGCACGATACCGCCACCAAGGACTCTGTCCAATTCTCCTATTCCGGATACCACTCTGGTTTCCGTTTCAGCTTTCACGTCAGACAATAGCACCGGTTCTTTTATTTCTTTTCTTGTTGAAACCGATAAGCTTTTACTTACCACCGGCTCCTCTACAAAAGTATCCCATTGTCTGCAACCCGGGCATTGTCCCAGCCACTTTGACGATTCATATCCGCATTCTTTACAGAAAAACAGGGTTTTTGCTTTAGCCATTTTAAAGTTTAACCACCTTTATTAAATCACATTTGTCTTCGCTTAATTCTACGCTGAATATTAATTTTCCGCCCAGATTTGTTTTCATCTTGCCTAAAAGTTCTTCATTTTTATAAATCTCATATTCTTTTTCGGCTTCCAGTTCCAATGTAATCTGGGCTGTTTCTTCCCCGGTTACCTGAAAACAAAGCTCATTTTCCTTTTGCTCCAGATGAAATACTGCCGTTCCGGGTACGGATTCGTAGAGAAAACTGCCGTTTCTCTCCAATTTTGTTATTTTATTATAAGTCTTAACCTTATATAAGTCGCCGTTATGTTCAAAGTCAGCCATTTTTGACTTCTGACTCAACTTATAATTGCCAAAACTAAGGGTCCCATCATTTTCACTGCGTATTAATTCTTGAACAACAGCCATTATATGACCTCCTAAATGTATTTATATGGAACTATCCAATTTTATTATAAAGGAAATGGAGTTCGTTTTCTACAGTGTCTTAGTCCTGATGCATCCCGGTACCAGTGGAATCGCTTAAATTGCTTTTAATACCACTTCATTGTCGATTAATTCAATTTTAACCGTATCTCCTTCTTTGATTGTTCCTGCCAGTACGGCTTCTGCAAGTTTATCCTCAACATTGGTCTGTATAGCCCTGCGTAAAGGTCTGGCTCCGTATTTTTCGTCGTATCCCTTTTCTGCCAAATACTCCAAGGCTTCGGGAGTGGCTTCCAGGGTTATATTCATCTGGGCCTTGCTTCTTTTTGCTATATTGTTAACCATAATGCCAACAATGTCCTTGATATTTTCTTTTGTCAGTGAATGGAATACTATAATTTCGTCAATACGGTTAATGAACTCCGGTCTGAAAATTCTCTTTACCTCATCCATTACGGCTTCCTTCATCTTCTTATAGTCTTCTTCTTCATCTACTTTGGATGTGAAGCCTAACCGTTTGGGTGAGATAATATTTTGTGCTCCTGCATTGGAGGTCATTATGATAATGGTATTTTTAAAGCTTACTCTTCTTCCCTGGGCATCGGTTATATGGCCGTCATCCAATACCTGCAGCAGTATGTTAAATACGTCGGGATGGGCCTTTTCAACCTCATCAAAAAGAATAACAGAATAAGGATTCTGCCTTACTTTTTCACTCAGTTGTCCTCCTTCATCATATCCTACATATCCCGGAGGGGAACCGATAAGTTTGCTGACACTGTGTTTCTCCATATATTCGGACATATCAACCCGAATTATTGCATTTTCGGTACCGAACATTGCCTCTGCCAAAGCTTTTGACAATTCGGTCTTTCCGACACCGGTCGGGCCCAAGAAGAGGAATGAACCGATAGGTCTGTTTGGATCTTTTAAGCCAACCCTGCCTCTTCTGATTGCTCTTGCCACGGCTGTAACCGCTTCATTCTGGCCGATTACCCTTTCATGCAGTATCTTTTCAAGATTCTGCAGTCTCTGGGCCTCCTCTTCCGCCAGTTTGGATACAGGAATCTTTGTCCAACTGGATACTATATCGGCAATTTCGGCTTCACTTACAACCAGTTGAGCTTCCGTCCTCTTCTTTTCTTCAATAAGCCTTTGCTTTTCCAACTGCTCCTGAAGAGCTTCCTGCTGCTTCTTGATTTCGCCGGCTCTTTCATAAGCCTCCTCTTTAATGGCCTTCTCTTTCTCCTGTTCAAGTCTTGCGATTTCTTTTTCCATGTTCTTTATTTCAGGAGACGAGGTATAGCAGCTTAATCTCACTTTAGAGGCCGCTTCATCCATTAGATCAATAGCTTTATCGGGAAGATAACGGTCGTTGATATAGCGGGCGGACAGCTTGACTGCCGCAATGATAGCCGAATCCGTTATTCTTACTTTGTGATGGGCTTCATATTTATCCCTGAGACCAAACAAAATCTGTATAGCTTCTTCTTCGGAAGGTTCTTCAACAACCACAGGCTGGAATCTTCTTTCCAAAGCCGCATCTTTTTCTATATATTTACGATACTCTTCACGGGTTGTTGCACCTATAATCTGAAGTTCTCCTCTTGCAAGTGACGGCTTTAATATATTAGAGGCATCGATCGCACCTTCAGCCCCGCCGGCACCTATTATCGTATGAAGCTCGTCTATAAACAGAAGTACATTTCCGTCATTTATTACTTCGCTTACAACTTTTTTGATTCTTTCTTCAAATTCACCGCGATATTTTGAGCCTGCCACCAAACCGGACAAATCCAGAGTAACTACTCTCTTATCTTTAATTGTGTCAGGCACATTTCCCTCTATTATCTTAAGCGCAAGCCCTTCTGCTATGGCAGTTTTTCCGACTCCCGGCTCACCTACCAGACAAGGATTATTCTTGGTTCTTCTGCTGAGTATCTGTATAACTCTTTGAATTTCGGTTTCTCTTCCGATAACCGGATCAAGCTTGCCTTCCAGTGCATATTGGGTAAGGTCCCTGCTGTATTGATCCAGAGTAGGGGTAGATGACTTGCCCTTTTTATTTTTACCAGGAGCAAAGTCATTCTTTACAGAGCTTACATCTGCTCCGGCCGCTGCAAGCAAGTCTATATAAACCTTTTGTATATTAACTCCGAGAGTATTTAACAGGCGTACTGCGATACAATCCGTTTCTTTCATCAATGCAATCAAAATATGCTCGGTTCCGGCCTGCGCCGATTTTAGTCTGGCAGCTTCGATTTGGCTCTGATCCAAAATTCTTTTAGCTCTTGGGGTAAAGCTGCCGCCTTCCATGGTGTCGACGCTGCTTCCTGGAGCTATAAGCTGATTTACCAGCTCCATAACCTTGTCAACAGTTACGCCGTTTTCTCTAAGTACTCTGGAGGCAACTCCGTCTACTTGAATCAGACCCATCAAAAGATGTTCCGTGCCTATATAATTATGGTTCAGACGGAAAGCAATTTCTCTGGCAAAGTTGATTGCTTGGATTGCATTGTCTGTAAATCTGTTATTCATCTTTCTGTCCTCCATTCTTTTTATGAGTACTGACTTAAATCAACTCTTTATACTAAATCGGGTAACTCCCTGCTGATATATTCAGCTCTGGCTTTATCCCTTATGGCGCTTCCTACGCTTTTGCCCAAAGTCCACTGAAGACTTCCGGGTTGAACACCCATCATCATCTTATGGATGTTAAATTCCCTGTTAAACTTTATTAGGCCGCAATCTGCTCCAAATTTCAGTTGTGACAGATATAGCATGGCATCTTCGGATGTAATCTGTTTTGCAAATTTTAAAATACCGTAAGCACGGTATACCTGATCTTCTATTTCATCGGAATTTAAAGACAGCATATATTCTCTTCTTTTTCTTTCCTGCTGCATAACCTGGTAAACTATACGCTTCAGATTCTCTATTATCTCCTGTTCTGAATTGCCTAATGTTTTTTGGTTGGATATCTGATAAATATTTCCCAGGCTTCTGGTTCCTTCGCCGTAAATTCCCCGGATTGTTACACCGTATCTGCCGACCTCTTCAAACAGCTTCTGTATCATTCTGGCAGCACTTAAAGCAGGAAGAAAAACCATACATGATGCTCTCATCCCCGTACCGGTATTGGTAGGACATGAAGTCATATAACCGTATTTTTCATCGTAGGCAAATTTCAACTTTTCATATGCTATATCATCAATATGGTTTGCAATTTCATATGCTTTTTCAAGATTCATTCCGCCCACGATAGCCTGAATTCTGATATGATCTTCTTCGTTAATCATTATGCTGACAGTTTCATCTTCTGAAAGGATTAAGCCCGTCGTCTGCTCTTTTTCCGCAAGCAGTGGGCTTAATATATGCCTTTCAACCATAGCCGTTTTATCAATATCACTAAGGGACTGTATATTGCAGGCATAATATTTTCTGTTATCCTGCTCGGAAAGAAGCGGTGTTATACTTTTTACTTCCTCGACCAGTTTTATAGCATCCTGCTCTTCAAGCAAGGGGGAAAATTTATAATTTTCCAGATTTCTTGCCAGCCTTACCCGGCTGGATATAACCACGTCGCCGTCCGGTACGGTTTCTTCATACCATTTAAGCATTATTGGCTTCCTCCCTTTTTAGTTGCCTGATCAAATCCCTGAGTCTTGCCGCTTCTTCAAATTCTTCCTTTTCGATGGCTTCCTGAAGTTCCAAAGCAAGCCTATCGGCTTCCGATAACCCCTGTACCATCCTGTCTGTAGACGTTAAGAATCCTTTAGGCCGTTTTCCGGTATGGACTTCCGCCCCCTGTATTCCTCTTAAGGTTTTTCCCAGTTCCTTATGAAAGCTGCGGTAACACTCCGCACACCCGAAGCGCCCTCTTTGTAAAAACTCCTCATAAGTAGTATGACAATTACTGCATACAATATCCTGTCTGCTATCCCCGGCTTTCTTGGCATTATTCGGGGTATATGCTCCAAGCAAAGTCGACAGCAGGTTGTTCAGTGTAATATCAGTATTAAAAAAAGGTTTATCCATTTGAAAGGATGTATAGTCTGCAGCACATTCTTCACATAAATGCTGCTCATTTTTTACGCCGTTTATAATTTCTGTATACAAAACTTTTGCGGTTCTTT
>CAZIHC010000142.1:0-6383 GCA_964538605.1 uncultured Herbinix sp.
GGCTCCCTTTATTTTTCAGAAAACCTTTTTACACAATTATAAGGACTTAACTGTTCTTTGAATAAAAATTTATTATATATAAAGCAATATTGATTGAATTTTGGAGAAAAAAACAAAATATTATAGTAGTTTTCCGTATAATATTAACTTATAATCTTGGTATAAATTTAAAGCATAATAAAATTGCTGAAACAGAAACGAGGTATGTGCATGACTTATAAAGACAAAAAAGTATCCGATATACAGATAGCGTACATCGGCGGAGGTTCCATGGGATGGGCCTGGACTTTTATGACCGATTTATCATTGGAAGACAAAATAAGCGGTACGGTGCGCCTTTATGATATTAATAAAGAAGCCGCAAAACGTAATGAGATTATCGGCAACTCATTGCAAAATGACCCGAAAAGAAAGGGAAAATGGCAATATGTCACTTCCGATTCATTACAGGAAGTCTTGACAGGCGCAGATTTTGTAATAATATCAATTCTTCCGGGTACATTTAAAGAAATGTATTCCGATGTACATACTCCGGAAAAATATGGTATACACCAATCCGTAGGCGATACTACCGGTCCGGGCGGTTTGATTCGTGCCCTCAGAACCATCCCTATGTTTGTAGAAATAGCTGAAGCTATCAAAAAATACTCACCTGATGCCTGGGTAATAAACTATACAAATCCCATGGCCTTATGTGTAAGAACTCTTTACAGCGTATTTCCCGAAATAAAAGCATTCGGATGCTGCCATGAGGTATTTAATACCCAGAACTTATTGGCATCCATGTGCAAGGAGAAACTGGGAGTTGAACAGATTGACAGACATGAAATCCATACAAATGTTATGGGTCTAAATCACTTTACCTGGTTCAGCCACGCTTCCTATGAAGGAATAGACCTGTTCCCTCTGTACAGAGAATTTGTCGATGAACATTATGAAACCGGATATCCTAAGAATTTTGACGGTTATCTGACTGACGTATTTGCATGTGCCCATAAGGTTAAATTTGATTTATTTAAAAAATACGGTCTTATAGCCGCTGCTGGCGACAGACATTTGGCAGAATTCATGCCTCCAATATACCTTAAGGATCTTGAAACCGCCCATTCTTACGGTTTTACACTTACATCTGTTGATTTCAGAATAGAAGATCTGAATAAGAGAACAGAAAGAAGCAAACGGCTGTTAAATGGCGAAGAAACTTTAAATTATACTCCTTCAGGGGAAGAAGGAATATTGCTTATAAAATCCTTAGTCGGTCTTGAAAGAACTGTAAGCAATGTTAACCTTCCCAATATAGGTCAGATTCCGAACCTGCCTTTAGGTACGGTGGTAGAAACCAATGCAGTATTTGAAAAAGATCATATTGCTCCTGTCATTGCCGGAAATGTTCCGGATAATATCAGGGAACTTATAATGCCCCATGTACAAAACCAGAAAGATATTATGGAAGGAGCACTCTCCTACAATAAAGAGCAAGTATTCAGAGCTTTCCTGAATGACCCTCTTATGACTATAAACGAAAAAGACGCAAGAACCTTATTTGAAGAGATGCTTGAAAATACCAAAGCATATCTTCCAAATGAATGGTTCAGGTAAAGAAAAAAGGTGTCGTATAATCTTATCAAGAATATAGATATAACAAATTCAGATTACCATTTGGTTTTATAAAAGAACATCTGACAAGTTCTGTGCGTCATTGGCGATTATAAAATTTGTCTATGACGCACAAAATATGCCAGATGTTCTTTCTTATGCAAAAATTTTATCATATATTTCATTTTACAGGTAACTTAACTCCAGCCATTTGATTGATTTGAAAAAAATATCTGTCAGGCAACAAATCCTTTTAAATGTCTATAGCATAAAATACGGATAATATAATTCTCCGAAGAGAATTATATTATCCGATTTTTTTATTAAATCTCTTTTTGTATTTTAAGGGTGATATTTCAAGATATTTTTTAAATACTTTTTCGAAATAAGTAATACTTTCATAACCTACTATATCTGCAACTTCGGTGATATTATAATCGGTATGTTCCAGCAAATGCTGCGCTCTTTTAACTCTGGTTATATTAATATACTCGTTAACAGTAAATCCGGTTATTTCTTTAAATATACGGCTCAAATAACATTTACTTATATAGAAATCTCTGGCCAGATCTGCCAAAGACATATTTTTCTGATAATTTTCGTTAATGTATTGGGCTATTTCACTGATCTTTTTGTATTTTTCTGTTTTTACGGGAAGACTTAACAAGGTTGAATTTTCACCGGTCTTGCAGCGTTCGGCATAAATTAATAATTCTGCCAGTTTCATTTTCACCATAAACTCATAATTTGAATGCTTCTTTTTTAATTCCCTTATAATAAAGAATAATAAACTTTCCACATATTTTTGACCGGCTTCATTCAAATCTATTGTACCAAAATTTCTTTTAAAAAATGAATCTAAGTCTAAATTGCATAATTCCAAAAGCGGACGGATTTCATCGGCTGATATTTGAATAAGTATTCTGTCATGATAGTTGGTGTTAACACCGACGGTCTTATGTATCTGATTACGGTCTATGAAAACAAGG
Organism: uncultured Herbinix sp.; assembly: GCA_964538605.1. Lineage (GTDB taxonomy): Bacteria > Bacillota > Clostridia > Lachnospirales > Lachnospiraceae > Mobilitalea. Next base: position 2,586 of record CAZIHC010000142.1, read on the forward strand.
CTTCCTTTTTTCACATGATAAATCTGCTTTTCGATAAAATAATACCTTTCGCCGTTTAGCAGATAATATATTTCATATTCATTGTGAAAATGTTTTGATACCATATTAAAATTATAATCCCGCTCTATCCGCTCGACAAATATACGACCTACCGAATCTCGAAATAAAATATTTTCCATAATATTTAATCCTCCGCCAATATAATCCTCTTTAACATATCCAACGGGCTACAACTAATCTTAATAAGGAAAAGGATTTATATTCTCGTATTCCACATCCCAGTTTCCGTCCTTAGGAAAACCGGGCAAGTTTTCTTTGCACCCGGAATAACCGGCTGTCATCATAGCCACAGCCAGCAGCAGTGAACCGTTACCGGGAAGATATACGGGAAGATCCTTCCTTTTATTCTGGACGTTATGTCCGTTTGTGGCATAATTGTTATTCGGTGTATCCATAAGTAAAAGTTCAATAGCAAGATCGGGATACCCCATTCTGGTAGCCGTCATGGCCATCAGGGCAAAATCCCAGCCCCAGGTGGTATTAAAATCCCAGCAACTTACAATCTTATCCAGTGTATTTTTCATAATATCTTTGTCTATGCGATCACTGGGAATAAGTCCATAAACGGCTGTCATTATAGGATGATCCACATTGAATTTTTCATATGTATCGGGACAATTCTCATGGGCTAAATACAATCCGTCTTTAACCGGCAGTTTTGCCATATTTTCTGCAATATGAAGCCATTTGCCTCTTTCTTCTTCTTTACTTAGCCTCTTTGCCCACTCGGCTGCCAAAAACAAGCCAAACCTCCAATATTCCACCTCAAAAATTGGATTAAGCGTATTTTTAGGATCATGAGCTTCCTGAGCAGGAATTACCGGAGGAACAAGGTCAAATCTGTCAGTTTCTTTGTTGTATACAACCAAATCGGCCATATAATCTGCCGTTTCTTTTACCAAAGTCCAGTACTTTACCAAAAAATTTTCTTTACTGTATTCGTTAATACCGATATCATGAACCTTCAGATAATTATAAATCAGCTCCAGCATATAGATTATATGCGGTTGCTGCCATATCAGCAGGGTTGCGATTGGTGAAGGGCTGTCAATTCCGTCATAAGCAACCTGCTTTGGCCATTTTGCTCCTAAAAAGCCGTTTCGCTCAGCATTTGCCCTGGCTTTCGGAAGTATGTCAAGATACCAGTCTATACTGGGTATCAATAATTTGGACTGATTCCATAATGGCAGGTAAGCCTGGTGCCATGGATGCATCTCCAAATGGAACTTTCCGTGCCAGCTGTTGCAAAACAGTCCCGTTTCCTGCGGGGGCAATGAACCGCAGCAATGAACCTTAAGCTGATATTGGGACAAAATAATTCTTCTCTCCAGTTCAAAAGCCCTTTTATCATTTGAATTGCTTAGCTTCACTATACCGCCGGTTTCCCAGAAACTGCACCAACCTCTTATGCTGCTTTCAAAGGTCTGTTTAATATCAGGAATATTTTCTGTGTTATCAGCTTCATTTCCGTACGAAAGAGTAAAAGCCAGTTTATCGCTTTCAGCCTCTATCCTGAAATCATGGTCACCGGCTCTTTTCAGCAAGGCATTACCTTCAAGCCTTATCCATGCATAATATTGTGTTTTGTCCATTTTTCTTTCAATACAAACGGTACCGTTTTCCTCTAATATAATACGGCTTTCATGAAGCTTGCCGCTGTTCCAGTCTGAGGCGTTAATTTCCGGTGATCCGTATGGAAACAAAAGGGCAACTGTTAACGAACCTTCCCTGAACAGTTCCGATTCGGCCTCAACCGCTATCGTATCCGTTTCATAATGGCAGCAGGTTCTGACCCTGCAAACCGTACCGAAAAGTTTAAATGTACTTTCTAAAATACCCTCATACAGGTATAAGGTCTGCTTTATGTCGGTTATGTCTTCCTGTTTTATTTTTTTACCCTTATATAAGAATCCCAGTCTTCCCAAATTGAACCGGTGGGGATTTTTTCTCAGCCAGTAATAAACGTCTTCATTGCCCGGTTTGCATTCTACAGCATAGGTTACAGTCCTATCAACATATTTATATTCTGTCATAACCAGGTCATCGAAAGTATAGGCATATCTGTTGCCGTAGGCAGGTGTTGTATGCCATCCCCATTGGCTCATTGTACACAAAGGTACCATGTTATCGTTATACTCTTCGTATAATGTCTGTAATCCGGTTATATCTGCCGTAAAGGCAAATTCTCCGTTTCCTATGCTCATAGCTGATCTGTAATCAATACTGTTTAAAACCGGATTATGTCTGCTTATAAGCTCATATCTGTTGATAGCCATAACTATCCTCTTCTTTCCTTTCTTATGACAAAATAATCAATATGTTGATAGTATCTCTTTTAACCTTTAAGGCCGCTTGTGCTTATTCCCTCAGTCAGATACTTGTTAAAGAACAAGAAAATTAAAAATACGGGAATTAATGAAAGGGTCGACATGGCAAACATAGCGCCATAGTCTGTTGTGGACTGTGAATCTGCAAACAGCTTTAAAGCTATAGATACCGTATAAGATTCAGGTTTACTAAGATAAACCAAAGGTCCCTGGAAATCATCCCATTTCCAGTAAAACTGAATTATAATGGTAGTTATTATGGACGGTTTTAATAACGGGAAGATAATGTGGGTAAAAATGCTGTATTTGCTGCATCCGTCAACAAATGCCGCTTCGTCAAGCTCTCTCGGAATACCCATCATAAACTGCATCATCTGATATATAAAGAATGCCTGTCCCAAAAAATGAGGAAGTATCAAAGGCACTACAGAAGGTACCAGTCCCAGTTTATTATAAATAATATATGTAGGGATTAACAGAACCTGTCCGGGTAAAAGCATTGTCATAATCATTAACGTAAACATCAGCTTTCTTCCGCGATACCTGAGCCTTGCAAATGAATAGGCTATGCAGGCTGAACTTATGACAGTACCTAAAGTTGCTATGGATGTTATTAAGAATGAATTCTTAAAGTAAGTCTTAAATGTAACTCCTCCAAAGCCTTTCCATCCTCTTGCGAAGTTATCCCATCTCCAGTTCGGCGGTATCAGGCTTAAAGATCCGTTAAGTATTTCTACGTTATTTTTAAGGGATCCGGATATCATCCAAAGTACCGGATATATCATTATAAATCCGCCTATAACCACCAGTAAATGATAGATGATGGCCGATAAATTTTTTCTTGTTCTAAGACTCATTACCTCATCCTCCTATTAGCTGTCTGCTTCACTGAATACCCAGTACTTTGATGTCTTGAAAATTATCAGGGTAATGATGCTCATTACTACCAGCATAATCCAGGACATCGCAGTGGCATAACCCATATTGCGGTATACAAATGCGTTATTATACATATAAAGTGCATAGAAGTTGGTAGCATCGTTCGGGCCACCCTTTGTTATTACGAAAGCCTGGGTAAATGTCATAAATGCGGATATGGTCTGCATTATAAGGTTATACAGGATAACCGGTGATAAGCACGGCAAAGTGATTTTAACAAATGACTTCAGTTTGTTTGCCCCATCGATTTTTGCAGCCTCGTAATATGTAGAAGGGATTTGCTTTAATCCTGCCGCAAAGATAATCATACTGGAACCGAATTGCCATACCGTAAGAAGTATCAGGGGAATCATTGCCTTCTTTTGATCGCCAAACCATGAAATCCGTTCTATTCCTACCGTTCCAAGAATCTGATTGACAATTCCTTTTCTTGAAAAGAGTTCTTTCCATACCAAAGTTACTGCAACGCTTC
>CAZIHC010000143.1:0-6349 GCA_964538605.1 uncultured Herbinix sp.
CATTGTTCATAATAATTTACGGGCAGCCATTAGACAGGCTGCAAGCTTACTCCTTTCCTGATTAAATTATGTATAAATTTTTTATTTAAATTACCCCTCCCCATGGGGGATGGGTTATATGTTAGAATAAACCTTTTAAACCTGTTTGTCAATAAGATTTTTACTTGACTTATGCAATCTTTATTTGATATCCCTGATTGCTATAAAGATTTTTAATACTGTCATACTAAGAATAATTCCCACTGTTTTTAAGCATTATTATATTGGATAATGATTTACACAAGGAGGATATTTATATGAGCGAGAAAAAATATGTCTGTCCCATATGCAACAGCGATAACCTTTTCCTTAAACATGAGGCAAGTTATGTGTATTCCTACAAAATCGATACGGACGCACCGGGAATTAAAAATACAACCACTTTTTCCCCGTATCTTTATGACAGAAGAGAGCAGACATCATCCCGTGAATACCTGGAATGCGACAACTGCAAGACCAGATATTCCGGTGATATGCTTCATAAATTTTTAAAATAATAATCAATTGAATTATTTTCTTTCCTGCATTATAATTACTTTTTGTAATTAACGTATTACCGTAATAATGAAAATTTTTAAAGGAGAATATTATGAAAAGGCATATATCAACCGTTCGCTTTGCCTTTCCATATACTGTTCCCGTATTGTCCGGGTATATGGTTTTAGGCACGGCTTATGGCATACTTATGAGCAAGCAAGAAATTCCTCTTTTTTGGATTGTTTTTTCCAGCATATTCGTCTATGCAGGATCTATGCAGTTTGTTGCCGTAGCCTTATTGTCTGCCGGGTTTGACTATCCTGGTGTTTTTTTAATGACACTGATTATAAACGCCAGGCACCTGTTTTACGGCTTATCTTTTCTGCAAAAATATAAAGACATGGGAAAAATAAAACCATATCTGGTCTTGTCATTAACGGACGAAACATTTTCCTTGCTGTGCAATACCGAACCGCCAGCCGGTGTTATACCTAAATGGTTTTATTTTTACATATCTTTGCTTAACCACATATACTGGGTTTCCGGTTCCCTTACAGGCGGAATTCTGGGCTCTTTGATAAAATTTGAAACCAACGGGCTGGAGTTTGTTCTTACGGCTTTATTTATTGTTATATTTATAGACCAATGGAAAAGTGCCAAAAACCATATACCTGCAGTTATAGGAGTACTTAGTGCGGTTGTTTGCAGAATCCTTTTTGGCCCATCAGATTTTATTATCCCTTCAATGATTGTAATCCTGCTTCTTCTGACCTTAATAAAAAAGCCTCTTGAAAGGAGGCCTGTAAAATGAATTATAGCGGTACACAATTGCTTTTATTTTTTGGTCTGATAAGCCTTGGCACTATAATCACCAGGGTACTTCCTTTTCTTGTTTTTCCGGAAAATAAAATAATGCCTAAATACATAAAATACCTATCCGATGTTCTGCCCTTTACTACCATCGGTATGCTGGTTGTTTATTGCCTAAAAGATATCTCTTTTACAACCAACCCTTTTGCCCTGCCTGAGATTATAAGCATTACAGTTATAATTATCCTGCATCTTGTAAAGAAAAACACCCTCCTTAGTATAGGTATCGGAACGGCCCTTTATATGATACTGATCAATTATGTTTTCTGATTATTTAAATAACAGGATAAATATTAACCAACATTTTTATATCACTTATAATCAGTATTCTTATTCCGGTATAAACGATCCGTAATTCTTATTTTTCAGATAGTATCTATTATAAAAAATAATAAAAGAGACCCCGGATATTAAGTTAATTTAAGCTTTGTAACCTAATATTCCGGGGCAGCCTGTTTTAAATAAATCTCAATTATTTATAAAATAGTATCTATGGATAAGTTATGTTCTTTTGACAAATCAATAAATGTATCTCCACATCGGACAACCGGTCTTGATAAAGTCAATCTGTTAATCATTACAACTTCTCCTTCCCGACCGTCGCTTAAACGCACCTTATTGTGAAGATAGCATTGCATTATACGTTCCAAAAATACCATTAGATAACCGGGATCAAACTTTAGAAAACCTTCTTTTTCAAAACTTTCTACCACGTCAAAGGGGCATATGGCTTTCCTGTATATGCGGTTGGATGTCATCGCATCGTATACGTCGGCAATTGCCACAATTTTTGAAAAATTATCAATCTGTTCGCTCCTAAATCCGTTGGGATAACCGGACCCGTCACATCTTTCATGATGCATCAGGGCGGCATATTTTATGCGGATGTCAATATCCATATTTTTCAGCACCTGAAAGCCTTTGATAGTGTGAAGCTTTACTTCTTCATATTCGTCTTTTGTTAACTTCCCAGCTTTTGCAATAATTTCCCTGAGTACAAGCATCTTGCCGATATCATGAAAAAGACCGGCCAATGTGACTATCTTCGTTTCTTCTTTGGACATTTTAAGCCAACCGGCAAAAACATTGCATATAAGGGATACATTCAGGCTATGAACAAAAGTCATGTCATCGTAGTCCCTAATTCCATGCAGCATTTCAAATATATGAATACCGCTTCTGCCTTCATTAAGAACTCTGTCGGTTTCTTTTAGAAGGCTGTCTATGTCTACTTCGCTTTCACCTTTTGCCATTTTATGAAAATTGCTTTCTATTTCGGAAATCGTTTCAACATATGTACTATTAAATTTTTTAAATTCCGGTGTATTACGAAGCTTTTCAAGATATGATTCTTCTTTGTAGTTAATTTCTATCGGGTCCCGTTTATATACCGATAATCCGCTTATATTATAAAAACGAAGCTTAGTAATCATCCTTTCGTCAAGTCTTGTGCCTTTTGTAATAATCAGTTGGTCATTTGAGGTATAAACATCGGCAGCTACTATCATGCCGCTTACCGCTTGATCTGTTCTTATCCTAATAGCTTCCACTATCCATCACCCCGATTTTATCATTCGCAAATTACCCGTTAATAAGTATACATATAAATACGGATATTTACAATAGGATTAGCTAATATTGTGGATAACCATCTTTTACACCGAAATTTTTTGTGCATATTGATTATATAAAATAACCCTTTTTTATAAATTCATTATAATATCATATAATTCTTCCACTGTTGCTGCAATATAATCGGCACCTGATTCTTCCAGCTCCTGCCTGCTGCCAAAACCGTATAAAACTCCGATTGATGCAATGCCTACTGCTTTTGCTCCCAATATATCGTATTTTCGGTCTCCCACCATGACAGTTCTGTCCAGATCCGTTATTGAATTCTTCTCCAGTGCATATCTTATAACCGCTTCCTTGTCTGCCCTGCTGCTGTCAAATGTAGCCCCGCAAATATCGTCAAAATAATGTTCAAGATGAAAACTTTGAAGTATTTTAACGGCATATTCTTCAGGTTTTGATGTTGCTACAATAAGATATTTTCCTGCCTGTTTTAAGTTTGTCAGAAGGCTTTCCATGCCGTTGTAAAGCTTGTTCTGATATATACCTTTTTCTGCATAATATTTTCTGTATTCGGCAGTCGCTGCCTCGGCTTCTATGCTGCTAAATCCGTAATATTCCATAAATCCTTCTCTTAAAGGAGGTCCTATATGCTTTGTTAAACTGTCTAAATCATCAATAAATATATTCATAGCCCGTAATGCATATTGAATTGATTTTGTTATTCCTTCCTTAGGATTAGTAATAGTTCCGTCCAAGTCCATCAAAATGTAGTCCATCTTTCTTTCCTTTCATGCCTGTTTTATTATGAGTATATTATCAAAGCATAATCATTCAGGCTTTCTTACCTGTTTAATACTTTTTTCTACTTTCTTTCTCGGGATCATGATCTGATGCCCGCATCCCAGACATTTAAGTCTAAAATCCATGCCTGTCCTCAAAATTTCCCATTCATAACTTCCACAAGGATGGGGCTTTTTTAATTTTATTATCTCACCTACATTGAGATCCATTCTTGTCCCTCCCGTTATTTCTCATCAATATGCTAATATCCATAGTATACCATAATCGTCATAAAAATGAAATTCAATTTCCTGTTACAAATAGATATGTGGGCAAAACAATTTCGCTCCCTTCAACGAAAGGAGCGAATTGTCATATCTATGTTAAGCAGCCGAATATTTCTGGTATGGTATCAAGGCAGTAATCTGTATGCGCTTGGTAAAATGTGGAAGGGATTCGGTTGCGAATAATCAAAGATATGTATTACATTATTTATTTAATCCCATTTCCTTTTCCAGATTACTGCTTTATATACCATGTTACTTTTACTATATTATACTCTTTTTAAACCGGAATTGTGACTTATAAAATGATATTACTTGCCGTCATCGACTACTATTCTTCTCCCAGCCTTTTCAGAAGTTCTTTGCGCTGATTTTCGTACCCCGGTTTTCCGAGAAGAGCAAACATATTTGCTTTATAACTTTCTACTCCCGGTTGATCAAAAGGATTTACTCCCAAAAGATATCCGCTGATTCCGCAGGCAAACTCGAAGAAGTAGAATAACTGGCCAAGGAAATATTCATTTTGCTCCGGCACATTAACCATCAAATTGGGTACATTTCCGTCCGTATGAGCAAGCAATGTTCCTTTCATGGCACTCTTGTTGATAAAGTCAACGCTCTTCCCTGCCAGATAATTCAGGCCGTCTAAATCAACCTCTTCTTCTTCAAGTATAATTTCAGCCGAAGGTTTCTCTACATTTACTACGGTTTCAAAAATGATACGCTGTCCGTCCTGGATATACTGGCCCATGGAATGTAAATCTGTAGTGAAATCAACCGATGCCGGGTATATACCTTTTTGATCCTTGCCTTCACTTTCTCCGAAGAGCTGTTTCCACCATTCGGACACATAATGAAGGGAAGGTTCATAGTTAACCAATATTTCTATATTCTTACCTTTCCTGAGAAGAATATTTCTAACGGCAGCATAAAGCAAGGAATCGTTTTCTTCATATGGAGCTTCCAGGCAGTGCTTTCTCATGCCGGCTGCCCCTTCCATAAGTTTGTTTATATCTGCCCCGCTTACGGCTATAGGAAGCAGTCCGACCGCTGTAAGTACCGAATAGCGTCCTCCTATGTCATCCGGTACGACAAAGGTTTCATATCCTTCAGATGTAGCCAGATTTTTTAATGCCCCCTTTGCCTTATCGGTTGTAGCGTAAATTCTTTTAGCAGCCTCTTCCTTACCGTACTTGTCAACCAGCATTTTTTTAAAAACACGGAATGCTATAGCCGGTTCTGTTGTGGTTCCCGACTTGCTGATTACGTTTATGGAAAAATCCCTGTCTCCTATTACATCTTTAAGATGGCTCATATAGGTACTGCTGATATTATTCCCCACAAAATATATTTCAGGAGTTTTTCTGACTTCTTTTGAAACACTGTTATAAAAACTATGTCTTAAGAATTCTATAGCAGCTCTTGCTCCAAGATAAGAGCCTCCGATACCAATAACAAGCAGCACATCTGAATCTTTCTTGATTTTTTCGGCAGCTTTTTGAATACGGTCAAACTCTTCTTTATCATAATTAACGGGAAGATCAATCCACCCCAGAAAATCTGAGCCTTGACCTGTTCCTTTAATAAGCTGTTCTTTTGCCAAATTTACAGCTTCTTTCATCATATCAATCTCAGCCGGACTAATAAACTTATTTGCCGAAAGATAGCTGAAGCTGACCTTTTTTGTCATATGTCCCCACTCCTTATGTTTTTTTATATAATAGCAAACCGGATTTAAAGATTCAACTTTTAATATGTTGCTCAAATATCATAATATAATACGACTTTAATCTCAAGCAAAAAATTCCCTTAAAACATCCTCAATAAGTTTTTCTTCTTCGGGGGACATATTTATAAACAATTTGTTCTCATACTTTTTATTATCTTTATCTTCAGCTTCTTCCTTATCCGCAGCTATTTCTTCAATACTGTCCCTGATCTGTTTTTCCTCGGCCTTAAAATTATCCTCCAAAAACGGTTTTTCAGCGGCCTTAACGGAATCTACTGCATATATATCTTCTTTACTTATACCTTTCAATTCATCCCTGATATCACTTAATGGTATTTCTTTATCTTCTTTTTCTTTATATTTTAATTCATTTTGGCGTTGCTTTTCTTCAGCCTTCTTTATCAGTTCCTCTCTGCGCCGCATAAGAGCTTCTCTCTCTTCCCTGAGCCTGCGAAGCTCTTCTTCTCTTCGCTTAGCTGCCAGCATTTTTCTTTCTTCCTGCAATCTTCTTTCTTCTTCTTTTCTGGCTTCTTCCAATTTACGTTTTTCTTCCTCTTTTCTTAAAGCTTCCAGTCTTTTTTCTTCCTTCTTTCTT
>CAZIHC010000144.1:0-6321 GCA_964538605.1 uncultured Herbinix sp.
AGGATGTCACATTTAAAATAAGATATGAAAAGATAAAATTATGAATAGTAGGCAGAAATGAATAATTTTAGTTAAAATGAATTGATTTTTATGATTTGAACATAATTGCTAAAAGTAGATCGGATATGATTAAAATATAAAAACTATTACTGTTTATCATTTTATTTATATGGGCATAAAAACAGGGCTGTTTTAACAGTAATATTAAACTCACATCTAAACAGCCCTAAAATGATAGATTAGGTTATGGTAAGCACTTAAGGTTTTTTCTGTTACCTGTAAGGATATCCGGATTCTGATATATCAACAAATTTTCCGCTAAAACTGTCCCAATAGAGAGTAGACATATAATTATAGGATATTTCCATATGATCATCGAATTTTATTTCAACAATGTGCAATAATGAATTGTCTGTTACCGCATAAATATAGCTATCATCCTGATTATAATTTGATATGGGAATTGATGCCCAATTATTATCCTGTATTTGATACAATTGTGCCGTATAAGCCGGGATTCCCTGATAAACCGTATTGCCCACACATAAGATATAATCTTTTCCGTTTTCATATGGCAAAACATATATACTTACATTTTCAGATAGTATGGTTTGTTGAGTTCTGATATCAAGACTTTTTCTATTGTATACGGCAGCAATGTAATGGTCACGCCCGCCTATATCGTCATGTGAAACATGAAAAAGTACCAGTAAATCTTCTTCGTCATCGTCAGTAAAATCCCCGTAATAGATATTTTTAATCGAAATTATATTTTTTTGTTTTTCATCATCAAGAAAAGACAGGAAATCATCGGCTTTCCAGTCAAGTTGTGACAAGAGTAAATCCTCTATAGGCTCAATGTTTTCGCTTTTTTTCTTACAGCCATATAAAGATAAGAGAATTATGATGAAAATTGAAAATAATATAAAGTATTTTTGTGATTTCATACTAAACTAAAACCTCACTAATATATTATTTTAGCGGTTTATTTTTTTAATGTAAGTATATATCATTACATATCCATAAAATAATACATTAATATTTAACCTATATTTTACATATAATTCCATAAAATTATACTATAAGAAAACTAAAACTGTCAAATTTGTCTTATAGTTAATTTTTATTGTTTATATAGGTTATAAAATTCCTTAATCCGGTCCATTCTTGCGGTCATTCCCTGGAAAAGGAAATCAACCAGAGTAATTGCTACCATGGATTCTACCACAACAACGGCTCTGGGTACGATTATGGGATCATGGCGGCCGACAATCTGAATTTCTATATTTTCATTATTTTTATTAGCAGTTCTTTGAGGCCTTCCTATTGAAGCGGTAGGTTTTATAGCGGCTCTAAGGATTATTTCGGAACCGTCGCTTAAACCTCCCAATATTCCCCCTGCATGGTTGGTTAGTTTTATCAAGCGTTTATTTTGATCATAAGCAAAAGGATCGTTATTCTCTGATCCTGTTCGGGTAGTAACCTGAAAACCGTTTCCGATTTCTACTCCTTTAACTGCTCCGATAGACATAACAGCCTTGGCAAGAGCGGCATCAAGCTTGTCGAATACCGGCTCTCCAATGCCGGGAGGCATTCCGGTTACTATACATTCAATTACTCCGCCAACCGAATCGTTTTCTGCCTGTTTTTCCATGATATATTCTTCGGCCTTTTTTGCCGCTTCAAGATCCGGCATGTAAAGGGGATTTTGCATAGAGAATTCTTTACGGCATTTCTGATACTCGATAGTTACCGGGCCTATGGATTTTGTGTAGGCATATACCGTAATACCCAGTTCCTTAAGAATTGCAGAAGCTATAGCACCGGCAGCCACCCTGCTTATAGTTTCTCTTCCTGAGGAACGGCCGCCTCCCCTGTAATCTCTGAAACCGTATTTCATATCATAGGTATAATCGGCATGCCCGGGCCGGTAATAGGAAGCTATATCGGAATAATCGGATGAACGCTGGTTTTCGTTGAAAACTATTAAAGAAATAGGGGTTCCCGTAGTCTTTCCTTCAAAAACTCCGGATAAAATCCGTACTTTGTCATCTTCTTTCCTTGGAGTAGAGAATTTTGACTGACCGGGCTTTCTGCGTTTTAAATATGCCTGTATCTGACTTTCGTCTAAAGGCAGGCCTGCCGGACAGCCGTCTATAACAACTCCGTATCCTTCACCGTGGGATTCGCCCCAGGTAGATATAGTAAAACATTTTCCGTAAATTGATCCTGACATTTTTATCACTCCAATATTGTAATTTATGCATTATTGAAATCTTTATCATAATAACGGGACAATAATAGGCAATATTTCTGCTTTATATATTATTGATGTCGATAAATAAATTTTCATTCAGAAAATTTATTTTAAGCATCGGCGAAAATATTTACTCATAGTATAAAGGAAATCTTATCCTGTTTCAACGGTTTAATGACATTTGTAAAAAATTAATCATATACTGAAATGACAATAAAACTGTGAGGCTTAAGATGGATAATCATAATAATTATCCTCGTTATTATTACGGATACGGATATACAAGGGATGAAGGAAATTATAAAAACACGAACCGTCCCGGGCATAGAGAAACCTCAGGCAGAAAGAGCGATGATGATTTAATTATAGAAGAGAATACAATATATGAAATAGACAGGGAATGTTTGGAACGGTTAAAAAGAAACAGAAAACGTTTAATATAATTTTATGTTTCATTATTTAAAATATTAAAAAGCAGTTATGAGGTCATACTTTTAGGCAAAATAATCATATTTGCTACGAAAACTGTATTAAAAAGCTGCGCAGACTGAAGTATAAAAACTTCAGCCTGCGCAACATTTTTTTATAAAGTAAAATATTAATACCGCTAAAGATTAGTACATTATATCATAAAATTTGATTTAGGCTAAACAAATTATATCTTCGGTTAATAATCATAACTTGTAAATATTATAAAAAAAGCTGCCGTAATCGTAGCTGTGCTACGATTTGACAGCTTTTTTTAAAGAATTTTTTTTGTCCCGTATTAGAAGCCGAAACCGTTGTTGTTGCAGCAGCAGAGGATGAGAAGGATAATGATGATAAGGAATCCGCAATTATCATCACCGTTACAATCTCTTCCTCCGAATACACCGTTATTGTTGTTGCAGCAACACAAAATCAGGATAATCAGCAGGATTAACCATCCGCAGTCATTGAATCCGCCGACGCCACGGTCGCAATGAGTAGCTGCTAAATCACTCATAGACTTCCTCCTAATATTAATTACACTGTATCATATGACAGACAGCTTGACTGATTTCCTGTTTTTATAATAAATCATAAATATTTTTGGAAACAAAAAACGAATTAAATGTGATTAGAATATTGGGTAAGCTGTCGGAATAGGATAATAAAAAAACGATTGGAGTTTTGCATGAAAGAAAGCAATAAAATACAAATTATAGTTCATTGTAAGGATTATGAAAGCAGGCGGATAGCATTAGAAGAGTTTGGACACATAAAATATAAATTACCCATGATAGATGCTTATGTTCTTGAAGTAGAAAAAAGCAAACTTGATTTGATAAAAGGGCTGGACGGGCTGATTGATATTGAGCTTGATGCCCATATAACTGCTCAGATGAATAGGGTTAACGATATAATCGAAACTAAGTGGGCCCATGAAAGAGGGATCTACGGAGAAGGGATAGGGGTTGCAATAGTAGATACCGGAATATGCCTTCATAGGGATTTTACCGAAGGCGGAAACAGGGTTATTGCCTTTAAGGATTTTGTAAATGCCAGGACAGAACCATATGATGACAACGGGCACGGTACCCATGTTGCCGGGATTATCGGAGGAAACGGATATTCATCAAAGGGCAAATATATGGGAGTGGCACCCAAATGCAATCTGATTGCCGTTAAGGTCCTTGATCATAAAGGAGACGGCAATATATCTGATGTCCTTGCGGGACTTCAGTGGATCATTGATAATCGGAAGAAATATAATATACGGGTGGTAAACGTTAGTGTAGGAACTACCGCTAAAGAAAGCCTGGATGAGAATTCATTGCTGGTACAGGGAGTAAATGCGGTTTGGGACAGTGGGATTGTAGTTGTGGTTGCGGCAGGAAATAACGGGCCAGAACCCATGACTATATCTACTCCGGGAATCAGTAGGAAAGTAATTACGGTAGGTTCTTCCGATGATAATATGTCAGTGGAAGTATTCGGCTCTAAAACCAAAAATTATTCGGGCAGAGGACCGACTCCATATTGCATAAAAAAACCTGATATTGTGGCTCCCGGCTCCAACATAATTTCCTGTAACACTAATCGTTTGGCAACTAAAGGCAGAATGGGTACCCCAAAATTTATAAGCGAATCTTTTCCTATGATGTATACGATAAAAAGCGGAACCTCAATGGCTACACCGGTGGTTTCAGGTGCAATTGCCTTGCTTTTGTCTGCATATCCATGGCTTACCAACCGTGAAGTAAAACTAAGGCTCAGAAACAGTGCGGTAGATTTGGGTGAAAAATGGGAAAAGCAGGGATGGGGACTTTTGAATGTAAGAAGGCTTCTTGATTTATAATTTATCGGCAGGTCGGGTGAATATCACAATGAAAATTATGGTTATAGTTGATAAATGGTCATCATACAAAAAAGAAAAAAAATGTTTAATCGAAGAACTTCTTGATTCGGGATACGAGGTTATACTTTTATCAGTTGAAAGAGAGCCTTTTTTTGATTCCTATAATAAGAGATATAAGCTATTTTACGTGTCCACAAACGGGCAAAAATATGTTTCAGGATACTTTAAATTTATGGTTTACTGCCTTATGGCATATAAAGTTTTAAAACCGGATAAAATCCTTCTTCATCTTAGCGAAGGGACTCTGGCAGCAGGAATAATGTTCAGGCTTTTTAAAAATACCATGTATTCTGTAATAATTGAAAGCCTTCAGCAAGTAAAAAGCAAAAGAAGCATTATGTACAGGCTGATGTACAGATACATAATAGGTCGTTCCAAAACAGTATTTTTTGTCTATAATGATGATTATGAAATGGCAGACAGATTTAAATTTAATTGTAAAGACAGGGCAGTTTTGCTTAGAAGCTGGGGGGTAAATATTGAAAAGGCATACGTATATCCCCTTCCAAAAACAGATTTGGTATATATGTCAATGCCTGTTTTATGCAGTCATGGAATAAAATGTTTTATTGAAACTGCAAAAATTGTCAGAGAGAAATATCCAAAAGTCAGGTTTTTGCTTTCGGGAACTTTAGCCGAAGAGTCAACGGTTTTATCAGAAGGGGAGTTTAATGAAGCATGTGAGAGCAAACATATATACTATATAGGAGATACCCCCGATATAAGACCATATCTGGAAGTTTGCAGCATATTCGTTCAAATAAATGTTTCTGTAAGGGAAGGACATATTATCGAAGCAGAAGCAGCCGGAAGACCGATACTGGCATCCGACCATCCGGTTAACAGAAGCCTGGTTATAGAAGGATATAACGGATTTATCCTGCCTGCTAACGATGCAAAAAAGTGGGCGGATAAGATATTTCTTTTGCTTGAAAATAAGGAGCTTAAAGCCAATATGGCTGATTGCTCCCGCGAATTATGCGGCAGAATGCATGACAGCAGGATAATAAGTAAATTAATCAAAGATAAGTTGGAACAGAAACTTGAAATAACATGGAGGATGTAATGAAAACCAAACCTTTGGTCAGTGTAATTGTGGCTGTGTCAAATAATGAGGAAACCTTATACGGGTGCATAGAAAGTATTATAGGGCAATCATATGCGAATTTGGAAATTATCTTAATGGTGAATAATTCAAAAGATTGCATTAACTTAATATGCCATAATCTTACCCTGATGGATTTTAGAATACGTATAGTTAACTATAGTCCTGACAATAAAGACAATGAAAAACTATCGGCTTTTTATGAAGGTCTTAAGCATGCTAACGGAAACTATGTCGCATTTGTTGACAGCAATGACAGGCTACACAAAGATATGATTAGGATATTAGCGGGGATATGTTTAAAATATAAATGCCGGATAGCATGCTGCAAGACAGGTACAAAAAAGGATAGCAATACCCGGTACTTGTCAGAAAGGGGAAAAATCAGGGTATATAAGAGAACCCCGGCCTTTATGAGCCGAAAGTTTACTTATGATCTTTACGGCAAGGTCTTTGACATAGCTTTATTTGAAGACTTGTCCATGTCTGATTTCTATATGTATCCTTTGTATTACAGGACAGAGAAAATATCAGAAACAGAAAGAAAAATGTATTTTAAAGATCCTGAAATCGGCTTTA
>CAZIHC010000145.1:0-6311 GCA_964538605.1 uncultured Herbinix sp.
ATAACGAAGTATCGATAAGGCTGATAAGTCGGTATGGCTGATACATCATTTGAAAGGAGTGCAAATTATGGGAATTAAAACATATACCCCATATACACCTTCTAGAAGACACATGACCACTTCCGATTTTGCGGAAATTACAGCCACAAAGCCGGAGAAGTCTCTGGTTATTTCTTTAAAGAAAAAGGCTGGCCGCAATAATCAGGGTAAAATTACCGTAAGACATCGTGGCGGTGGAGCTAGAAGAAAATATAGAATAATCGATTTCAAGAGAAGGAAAGACAATATTCCCGCAAAGGTTGCAAGTATAGAATATGATCCTAACAGAACCGCAAATATAGCATTACTTCACTATGCAGACGGTGAAAAGGCATATATCATTGCTCCGTACGGCCTTCAGGTAGGTCAGACAGTAATGAGCGGTGAAAACGTTGAAATTAAAGTAGGAAACTGCCTGCCTCTTGCAAACATTCCGGTAGGTACCGAAGTTCATAATATTGAGTTGTATCCCGGCAAAGGCGGACAGCTGGTAAGAGCTGCAGGAAACTCAGCACAGCTGATGGCTAAGGAAGGCAAATATGCAACCCTTCGTCTTCCGAGCGGTGAAATGAGAATGGTTCCGTTAAACTGCAGGGCTACAATCGGTCAGGTAGGAAATATAGATCACGAACTTGTTACAATCGGTAAGGCCGGACGTAAGCGCCATATGGGCTTCAGACCTACCGTACGTGGTTCAGCTATGAACCCTAACGACCATCCTCATGGTGGTGGTGAAGGTAAGGCTGGTATCGGTCGTCCTGGTCCCTCAACACCTTGGGGTAAGCCTGCTCTGGGACTTAAGACCAGAAAACGCAACAAGAAGTCCAATAAGCTTATCGTAAGAAGAAGAAACGGAAGTGCTGTAAAATAATTAAGCAGACAACCGATTGCTTAAAAATAAATTGATGATGATTTAACGGATCATTGAGCGGTTTCAATGATTATTAATTCTAAGGAGGTTAGAATACATGGCTCGTTCACTGAAAAAGGGACCATTTGCTGATGACCATTTACTGAAAAAGATAGATGCTCTCAACAAATCGGGCGAAAAGACAGTAATCAAAACTTGGTCACGCCGGTCTACCATTTTCCCGCAGATGGTTGGGCATACTATTGCTGTACATGACGGCAGAAGACATGTACCTGTATATATAACTGAAGACATGGTCGGACATAAGCTGGGTGAGTTTGTCGCAACCAGAACTTATAGAGGACATGGAAAAGACGAGAAGAAAACAGGTAAGAAATAATTTTTGCGTTGAATGGAAGGAGGTTCATCCATGGCTAAAGGACATAGATCCCAGATTAAAAGAGAAAGAAATGAAGTTAAGGACAACAGAGCGAAAGCTACGTTATCCTATGCCAGAGTGTCTGTTCAAAAAGCTTGTTTCGTGCTTGACGCTATTCGTGGAAAAGATGTAAAAACAGCACTCGGTATATTGGCATATAGTCCTAGATATGCTGCTTCAATAATTGAGAAGCTGTTAAAATCAGCAATTGCCAATGCTGAGTATAAGAATATGGATCCAGATAAATTATATATAGAAGAATGTTATGCTAACCAAGGTCCGATTATGAAGAGAATTCAACCTAGAGCACGAGGAATGGCTTATCGTATCGAAAAAAGAATGAGCCATATAACAATAGTGCTTAATGAGAGATAAGGAGGGCAATAATGGGTCAAAAGGTTAATCCCCACGGCTTAAGAGTCGGTATCATAAATGATTGGGACTCTAGATGGTATGCTGAACGTGATTTTGCTGATAATCTTATAGAAGATCATAAGATCAGAACATATCTTAAGAAGACTTTATACAGTGCAGGCGTATCCAGAATAGAAATTGAAAGAGCGTCTGATCGTCTGAAAATTATAATTCATACTGCTAAACCCGGTGTTGTAATCGGTAGAGGCGGCAGTGAGATAGAAAAATTAAAAGAAGAAATTCAGAAGTTTACCGATAAAAAAGTAAATCTGGAAATAAAGGAAATCAAGAAGCCTGATCTGGATGCTCAGCTTGTGGCAGAGAGCATTGCAGCACAGCTTGAGAACCGTATTTCTTTCAGAAGAGCTATGAAGTCCACAATGGCAAGAGCTATGAAGGCCGGAGCAAAGGGTATTAAAGCAGCAGTAAGCGGACGTCTTGGCGGTGCCGAAATTGCTCGTACCGAACACTATAGTGAAGGGACCATACCTCTTCAAACACTGCGCGCCAACATTGGCTATGGTTTTGCAGAAGCAGATACCACTTACGGTAAGCTGGGT
Organism: uncultured Herbinix sp.; assembly: GCA_964538605.1. GTDB lineage: Bacteria > Bacillota > Clostridia > Lachnospirales > Lachnospiraceae > Mobilitalea. The sequence continues at coordinate 2,303 of CAZIHC010000145.1, forward strand.
GTTAAGGTATGGATCTATCTTGGTGAAGTGCTTCCGAGTAAAAAAGGAGCAAAAAAGGAAGGGAGCGATAAATAATGTTAATGCCTAAGAGAGTTAAGCATCGTAAGCAATTTCGCGGTACTATGCACGGAAAAGCCACCAGAGGCAATACTCTTGCCCACGGCGAATATGGCTTAGTTGCTGTAGAGCCCGCTTGGATTAAATCAAACCAGATTGAGGCCGCCCGTGTTGCCATGACTCGTTTTACAAAGCGTGGCGGAAAAGTTTGGATTAAGATATTCCCTGATAAACCGGTAACAGCAAAACCTGCCGAAACACGTATGGGTTCAGGTAAAGGTAGCGTAGAATATTGGGTAGCGGTTGTTAAACCGGGACGCGTTATGTTTGAAATTGCCGGCATCCCTGAGGAAACTGCAAGAGAGGCGTTACGTCTTGCTATGCACAAATTGCCGGTAAAATGTAAAATAGTATCGCGTGCAGACTTAGAAGGCGGTGAAAACAGTGAAAGCAAATAAATATTTAGAGAGTTTAAGGGCAAAATCACTTGAGGATTTAAATGAGGAATTGGTGGCTGCAAAGAAGGAACTGTTCAATCTGAGATTCCAGAATGCTACCAATCAATTGGAAAACACCAGCAGAATCAGGGAAGTTAGAAGAAATATTGCAAGAATACAGACTGTTATAACTGAAATGAAGAGGGCGTCCAAATAATTTAGGATTCCTTAGCTGAAACAAGATAACAGCTAATAGTCCTGGAAAGGAGTAGTGTATGGAAAGAAATTTGAGAAAAGTACGGATTGGCAGAGTTGTCAGCGACAAGATGGATAAAACTGTCGTTGTTGAATTGGTTGACAATGTTAAACATCCGTTGTACGGTAAAATAGTTAAAAGAAACAGCAAATTAAAAGCACATGATGAAAACAACGAGTGCAAAATCGGTGATCGTGTAAAAGTTATGGAGACAAGACCTTTATCCAAGGAAAAGAGATGGAGAGTTGTCGAAATAATCGAAAGGGCAAAATAGTCCGTAATAAAACTCATATTATGAAAAGTTGGTTTTATAACAACTGAAAGGAGTATTATCATGATACAGGTTGAATCAAGGCTTAAAGTCGCCGATAATACCGGTGCAAAAGAGTTGCTATGTATCAGAGTATTAGGTGGATCGTTCAGAAGATACGCCAATATAGGCGATATCATTGTTGCTTCGGTTAAAGATGCAACGCCAGGCGGTGTTGTTAAGAAGGGCGATGTAGTTAAAGCTGTCGTGGTACGTACCGTTAAAGGTACACGCCGTAAAGACGGTTCTTATATAAAATTTGATGAAAACGCTGCCGTTATTATAAGAGATGATTTGAATCCCAGAGGTACTCGTATCTTCGGACCGGTGGCAAGAGAATTAAGAGAGAAACATTTTATGAAAATCGTTTCTTTAGCACCAGAAGTATTATAAGGAGGTGTCGACCGTGGCAACTAGGAAAATAAAGAAGGGTGATAACGTAAGAGTTATTGCCGGTAAAGATAAAGGTAAAGAGGGCAAGGTGCTTGCAGTAAAAGATGGAAGAGTTATAGTTGAAGGCGTTAATATGATATCCAAGCACACCAAGCCCAATCAGGCAAATCCTAAGGGTGGCATCGTTCGTCAGGAAGCACCCATTGACATATCAAACGTAATGTATGTTCATAAGGGCAAGGTAACCAGAATCGGTTTTAAGTTTATAGAAGATAAAAACGGAAACCTGAAAAAAGTTCGTGTTGCAAAAACGACTGGCGAAGTTATTGACTGATTGAGAGAGGAGGTTGGAAAAGGTGGCTAGATTAAAAGAGTATTATTTTAATGAAATTGTTCCCGCCATGAAAAAGAAATTCGGATATAAGAATGATATGGAAGTGCCGAAGCTTGACAAGATCGTTATCAATATGGGCCTTGGGGAAGCAAGAGATAACCCTAAAGTATTAGAGTCTGCAGCAAAGGATTTGGAAACCATCACCGGACAGAAGCCGGTTATAACCAAGGCAAAGAAATCTATAGCTAACTTCAAAATTAGGCAAGGAATGTCAATCGGCTGTAAGGTAACTCTTCGCGGTGAGAGAATGTATGATTTTGCCGATCGTCTGATCAATCTGGCTCTTCCCAGAGTACGTGACTTTAGAGGTGTCAGCCCGGATTCATTTGACGGCAGAGGCAATTATGCCCTTGGTATCAAAGAGCAGTTAATTTTCCCTGAAATTGATTATGATAAGGTTGACAAGGTAAGAGGTATGGATATCATTTTTGTTACTACGGCAAAAACCGATGAAGAAGCTCGTGAACTTTTATCCGGGTTTGGAATGCCATTTAGAAAGTAAGGAGGAATTTCCATGGCGAAAAAGTCAATGATAGTTAAGCAGCAGCGAAAACAGAAATTCTCCACAAGAGAATATAACCGCTGCAGAATTTGTGGCCGTCCCCATGCATATTTAAGGAAATTTGGAATCTGCAGAATATGCTTTCGTGAATTAGCTTACAAAGGACAGATACCAGGTGTTAAAAAGGCAAGCTGGTAAGAGATCAAGAAAGGAGGCAAACGAAATATGACAATGAGCGATCCTATTGCAGATATGCTTACAAGAATCCGTAATGCAAATACTGCAAAACATGATACAGTTGATGTACCTGCTTCTAAGATTAAAATTGCTATTGCAGATATTTTATTAAGAGAAGGATACATCAAAAATTACGAAGTTGAAGAAGTCGGAAATCATAAGACAATCCATATTACTTTGAAATATGGTAAAGATAAGAATGAGAAAGTAATTACCGGCCTTAAGAGAATCTCTAAACCTGGTCTTCGTGTTTATGCCAGCAAGGATAAACTGCCTAAGGTTCTTGGCGGGTTGGGAATAGCTATTATTTCAACTAACAAAGGTGTGCTTACCGACAAGGAAGCAAGAGAGTTGAATGTAGGCGGAGAAGTTCTGGCGTTTATATGGTAACAGATAAATGCCGGTATCCGGATTTACTCATAATTAGATTTTAATCGACGGAAAATCGAATTCGGATTATACATGGCGGCGGTTATTTAAGCTGCCTTAATACATGATATAAAGTATTTATTTTGTGTAACAGACTTAGTATTATATCGGAATATTTCATATAGCTGGGTTTTATATAAACAATTTTTTATTCAAAATTATAGGAGGTGCGGGCATGTCACGTATAGGAAGAATGCCTATCGCTATACCTGCGGGCGTAACCGTAGATGTAGCAGAAAATAATAAAGTGACCGTTAAAGGCCCCAAAGGAACACTGGAAAGAGTGTTACCTGCGGAGATGAATATAAAGGTTGACGGTTCGGAAGTTACTGTATCAAGACCCAATGATTTAAAGAAGATGAAAGCTCTTCACGGTCTTACAAGAACCCTGATTGCCAATATGGTTAAGGGTGTTACCGAAGGTTATGAAAAAGTATTGGAAATCAACGGTGTAGGATACAGAGCAGCTAAATCCGGTAAGGAATTAACACTGACATTGGGATATTCTCATCCGGTAGTTATGGTAGATCCGGATGGAATCGAATCGGTTGTAGACGGACAGAACAAGATAATTGTTAGAGGTATAGATAAAGAAAAGGTTGGCCAATATGCCGCTGAAATCAGAGCCAAGAGACCCCCTGAACCTTATAAGGGTAAGGGTATTAAGTATGCTGACGAAGTTATCAGACGCAAAGTTGGTAAGGCCGGCAAGAAGTAAAGGAGGAGTGAAATAAAATGGTTAGTAAAGTAAACAGATCTGAAATGAGAAGAAAGAAACATAGAAAAATCCGTAACCGTTTCACAGGTACTCCTGAGAGACCGCGTTTGGCAGTATTTAGAAGCAATAATCATATGTATGCACAGATTATTGACGATACGGCCGGTCATACTTTAGTAGCAGCTTCTACCCTAGAAAAGGATGTGAAGGCTAAGCTTCAGAAGACCAACGATGTTGCGGCAGCAGCATACTTAGGCACCGTTATTGCCAAGAGAG
>CAZIHC010000146.1:0-6269 GCA_964538605.1 uncultured Herbinix sp.
CACATCTTTGGTGATCTCTGCCTATCTATTTCCTACAGTAAAGTTACGCTATCTGTATATTTGCTTTTTATGGATTTTGGAAGATAAGTGAATTATAATAAATATGGGGTGCTTGCAGTGATTGTAAAAAATACGTATTTTCAGGAAAAATTAAAATTTTGGGATGACCTGACTAATAATCAAAAAGCACTGATAAGTCAGTCTACAGTAAAAAAACATTTTGATAAAGGAGAAGCAGTGCTAAGCGGGTCAAATAACTGTTCCGGTCTTTTTCTTCTGGAAAAGGGACAGGTCAGGGCTTATATTGTATCCGAAAATGGCAGGGAAATAACCCTCTACCGCCTGTTTGAAGGGGATATATGTATTTTTTCCGCTTCTTGCATTATGAAAAATATAAAGTTTGATATATATATTGAAGCCGAAAAGGATACGGATGCTTATCTTATACCTGCGCCCATATATGAGAAACTTTCTAAAGAATCCCTGGCGGTACAGGCATTTACAAATGAGCTCATGGCCATGCGTTTTTCGGAAGTAATGTGGATTTTGGAACAAACATTATTTATGACCCTGGATAAAAGGCTGTCTATATTTTTATTGGAACAGTCAGATATTGAAGGAACTGACTGTCTTAGAATTACTCATGAAAAAATTGCCAATCATTTGGGAACGGCAAGAGAAGTAGTAACCCGGATGCTTAAATATTTTCAAAATGAAGGAATGGTAAATATAAGCCGGGGTGTTATCTGCCTGACCGACAGGAAAAAACTTAAAGAGCTTACGGAAACTAATATATAAGAGGAAGAGGTTGCGGAATGTCATCTATAAAAGAGCAATTAATTAATCTGGCCGATGAAAAATATCGAAAGTTTACATTATCAATAACACCAGGTGCAGACAATATCCTGGGGGTAAGGCTTCCTGTTCTGAGAAAGCTGGCAAAGGACATTGCAAAAGGTGATTACATCAGATATTTCAGTGAAGCAGCATCCGATACTTACGAGGAAAAAATGCTTCAGGGTATGGTAATCGGATATATAAAGGCTGACATTGACGAGATCCTTAAACTGACCGGGAATTTCATACCTCTTATAGACAACTGGGCTATATGTGACAGCTTTTGCGCCGGTTTAAAAATCACAAAATTACATAAAGAAAAGGTTTGGAACTTTTTGCATTCTTATCTTCACTCACAAAAGGAGTTTGAGATTCGTTTCGGTATCGTAATGATTATTAATTATTTTATAGACGAAACATATGCTCCAAAAGCATTTGTACATTTCGACAGAATTAAGCATGAGGGATATTATGTAAAAATGGCGATTGCCTGGGCTATATCGGCTTATTTTGTAAAACTGCCCGATATTACTCTGGAATATATAAAGAATAATCGGCTGGATGATTTTACACACAATAAAGGAATTCAAAAAATAACAGAATCCCGTTGTGTAGATCAGACAACAAAAGATATGCTAAAAACCCTCAAAAGAACAAGGAGGTAGTTTTATGAGATTGACCTTTATAGGGGCTACCCATGAAGTAACAGGAAGCTGTTTTTATCTGGAAGCTTGCGGAAGGCGTATTCTGATAGATTGTGGCATGGAGCAGGGCGGAGATACTTTTGAAAATCAGGAAATTCCCGTACCGGCGTCGGAAATTGATGCCGTACTGTTAACCCATGCCCATATAGATCATTCAGGCAACTTACCCTTACTTTATAGCCGGGGGTTCAGGGGAAAAATCCATGCAACCGGCGCTACAAGTGCCTTGTGTGATATTATGCTTCGTGATAGTGCCCATATCCAAATGGCCGAGGCTGAATGGAGAAACAGAAAAGGAAAACGAAGCGGCGAAAATGAGTATGTGCCTGTTTATACTATGGAAGATGCTCTTTCTGTTACCCGCCTGTTTGAACCCCATGAATATGATGACAGATTTATTTTATTTGACGGTATAGAAGTATGCTTTTCTGATGTGGGGCATTTACTGGGTTCTGCCAGTATTGAAGTCTGGATAACAGAAAACGGCATAACCAAGAAGATAGTATTTTCCGGAGATATAGGAAATACCAATCAGCCTCTTATTAATGACCCAAAGTACATAAATGAAGCAAATTATGTTGTAATGGAAGCTACTTACGGCAACAGATATCATGGGCCCGCTCCTGATTATGTGAAAGAACTGGCCAAAATAATCCAGGAAACACTGGACAGGGGAGGCAATCTGGTTATACCTTCTTTTGCTGTAGGAAGAACACAGGTCCTTCTTTATTTTATAAGAAAAATTAAAGAGGAAGGGCTGGTCAATGGGCATGATAATTTCAAGGTTTATGTGGACAGTCCGCTGGCCATAGAGGCAACTAATATATATGAGAAAAATATGTTTGGATATTATGATAAAGAAGCCTTGGGACTCATACAGGCAGGTATTAACCCACTGGTGTTTAAAGGTCTTAAAACGGCCATAACATCCGAGGAATCTAAGGCTATAAATTTTGACGATGAACCGAAAATTATTATTTCGGCAGCAGGAATGTGTGATGCCGGAAGGATACGGCATCACCTTAAACATAATCTCTGGAGAGAGGACAGTACTATACTGTTTGTAGGCCACCAATCCGAAGGGACTCTGGGCAGAATGCTTTTGGACGGAGCTTCCGAAGTAAAGCTTTTCGGGGAAACAATAACTGTAAAGGCTCAAATCCGCCGCTTGCAGGGAATGAGCGGGCATGCGGACAAGGTAGGCCTTGTTAAATGGCTTAAAGCTTTTGATAAGAAGCCCGAAAGGGTTTTTGTCGTACACGCTGAAGACCAGGTTTGCGAAGATTTTACCGAATATTTGAGAAGGGAACTTGGATATAATGCAATTGCGCCCTTTAGCGGAACCGTTGTGGATCTTGCAAGAAACTTGGTTGTAATTGAAGGGAAACCTGTACCTGTTGAGACAGTCCATAAGAAAAAAACTGTTACCGTATATGAAAGACTGGTTGAAGCAGGTAAGCGGCTTATGGCTGTTATTCAAAGATGTAAAGGATACTCCAATAAGGATATAGCAAAATTTACCGATCAAATTAACGCCCTTTGTGACAAGTGGGACAGGTGATCAGAAATTCAGGATAGACAAATCGTCCCTATCGCTCCTGATTTGATTCAGTCTTATTTCACTGACAATATGATCAACCTTTTGATACATTTGCTTTGTACCCTTGGAGGAAGCCTGAAAATTAAAAGACATGGAAGGATGGATGCCTAATTTTTGGCTTTCTTTAATTACGTCCATATTGGCTCCCATAAAAATAAATTCCCAGTTATACAGTTCTTTCTGACGGGCAATCAATTGCCTGATTCTATCATATGTAAACTCCGTACTGGAATTTTCCAGTCCGTCCGTTGTTATTACAAATATGACCTTGCCGGGATAATTATCCTTGTCCAATTGTGAAAGTCTGAAGTTGACGTCAAGGATAGCTCTTCCGATTGCATCCAAAAGGGCGGTGGAACTGCGGGTAAAGTAATCTTTTTCTGTCAGGGTAACCGTACTGGCATCAACACCGTTATGCAGGATCTCATATTTGTTGTCAAATAATATGGTCGTCAGATTGGTTTTGCCCAGACTGCACTGCCTTTGAATAAAACTGTTAAAGCCTCCGATAGTATCGGCTTCCAGTCCCGTCATAGATCCGCTGCGGTCCAATAAAAAGACTATTTCGGTCAGGTCTTTATTCATATGTAATCATCCTTTCTAATTTTTACTAATAACTATGTTGTGGTATAATTATATATAATAAAAAAAGAAAAATGGTCGCCTGCCAGGCGACATTTTCGGATATGGGAGGTACTATGGACAAACGGCTGTTATATGAATTGACTTTATATATAGAGGAAAATAAAGCAAAAGATATTTTTGCAAGAGAATCCTGCGAAAAATATGACTATATAATGCCAATGAGCACAGTAAAGAAAGATGTGCAGGATAATTCAGATAAATCGGAAAATTTAAGAAATGACAATTTGCCGCTTGATTTGTTCAGGAAAAAAACAGCTGCAAAAAAAGAAGGAAAAAAGGAAGAATCCCATCCGGCGTTATACGAAATTGAATTGGAAAAATATATTAATCAAGAAAAAAGCGAAGATACTTTTTCAACGAAACTTTTAAACTATATTGACAGGTCGGGGCTTACGGATGCCGAAATTTATAAAAAAGCAGGCATAGACCGCAGGCATTTTTCTAAAATCCGCTGCGACAAATATTACAGCCCAAAGAAAAGTACAGCAATAGCCTTATGTATGGCCCTCGAATTAAATCTGGAAGAGACTCAGGAATTGCTTCGTTTGGCCGGATATTCCCTTTCAAACAGCGATACGGCAGATTTGGTTGTAAAATTTTTTATTGAAAGAAATATTTATGATCTTAAAGCCGTAAATGAAGCACTGGATTACTTCGGCCAAAAGCTGCTTGGGGGTGTGGGATAATTATAAGCATTTTTTAATATAAAACCTGTATTTTTTGTCCGATTTTTAATCTTGTGGTTTTACAATTACATAAAATGAACAGTTATGGCGTTTGTCTTAAAACCATACTACAGCAGCTAAATATATTTTTATTTTGGAGGTCTTGCAATGGGATGTCTTGGTAATATTATCTGGTTTATATGTGGCGGATTTATAAGCGGTCTAAGTTGGTTATTGGCCGGATGCTTATGGTGCATTACCATAATCGGGATACCGATTGGCGTCCAGTGCTTTAAATTTGCGGGATTATGTTTTTTTCCCTTCGGTAAGGAAGTGGTATACGGCGGTGGAGCAGGGTCCATGCTTCTAAATATTATTTGGTTATTGATAACCGGAATACCTCTTGCAATAGAATCAGCGGTATTCGGGTTGCTTTTGTGTCTTACGGTTGTAGGAATACCTTTCGGATTACAGCATTTTAAGATAGCAAAACTTGCCTTAATGCCTTTTGGGGCAACGGTCAGGTAAGAGTAAGGAGCCTGAATATGAGAAATATTTTTATCGGTTTATTTGCCTGGATTTTGATATAACCCTGGAAAATATAAAAGTTGGTTTGATTCCTGATTTTTTGGGTTATATTGTTATGGTTAAGGGATTAAAGCAAATGGCTTCAGTTTAAATACTGAATAAATATCTGACTTCATGAAATCAGTCTTTTACTTACAAATTATATTCTTAAATCACTTTAACTCTTAACTTAACAGATAAAGTCATTTAATACTTTCGGATAAAACGCATATCTTTTTTTCCCTGAACTTACTAAAGATAAAAGTTTTTTACGCAAATTAAACAGATTAGGAATTTTTTGGCCTTTTAAGGGAATGTTCAATATATATTTAATTATGAGGGGGTTATGCTATGGAAGGAAGATCGATCAAAATTCACTCACCGGTAAGCAATAAGATTAACTTAAAGGTAATTCCGGGGCATTTTGCCACAAACAGCTCACACATCAATCTTTATATTGATTTGACTACAACCAAAACCAGGCTGAACGAAGCAGCCGAGGCTGCCCGGGTCATGGCAATGCAATATGTAAGCAATGCGGTGATTGATACTATTGTTTGTCTGGATAATTGTGAAGTGATCGGAGCTTTTCTGGCACAGGAACTGACCAATGCCGGAATCCGTTCCATGAACGCTCATCAGACCATGTATATTATCTCTCCCGAGTTTAATACCAACGGACAGATGATTTTCAGGGACTGCAACCAGGGTGCGGTGTTTAATAAGAGGATACTCCTGCTTGTTGCATTCGCAACAACAGGAAATACCATAAAACGCAGTCTGGAATGCATCAAATATTATGGCGGGATAGTAAACGGAATCAGCGCTATCTTTTCTGCCGTCGACCAGGTCGAGGGAATCAAAGTTAACGCTATTTTTAAAGAGGCTGATCTTCCGAATTATAAAAGCTATAACATAGAAGAATGCCCTCTCTGCCGGTCGGGACACAGGCTGGAAGCCATTGTGAACGGTTATGGGTATATGAGATTAAATTAATAAAGGAACTTCAAGGTGCCGTAAGTAAATGAATTGTACTTGCGGCATTTTTTATTACGGATTAACCTTTAAGAATTCTTTGCCAGACCTGTAACGGATATGTATATTCCATTGGCGGTGCCATACTGGATCTTGACAATCCTTCGATTGTTAAATACCGCTGCAAAAACATTCTTCTTACTCCCGAAGAATGGTACGAGGAACGGGGCTTTGTACCTAATGTCTGCTTTCCTTGTGCTACTGTTCATGATCCTG
>CAZIHC010000147.1:0-6269 GCA_964538605.1 uncultured Herbinix sp.
TTATACTCGAGACTACTGGATGAAGCATCCCGGGGAAATTTGATAATACATAAATATCAGCAAAATATCGAGTACAAAAAAATGATCTCAGAACATATCGTGGACAGATTAATAAGATTTGATGCTTTCAAACGATTGGATTCTGATATAAGGTTTAAAAAATATTATAAGAAAATTATTAAAGCATTAATTTCTATTATGGACGGACATTTATTGTAATTTTTTGTCCAAATCTTAAAAGAGGTAGAAACTATGAAAAAATTCAGTTTCGGGTTTCTATGTGTTATACTAATGTGTTTTTTACTTTCTTCTCCCGCTTATGGGGATATGGGACCGAAACCTTCTGTAGTAATTGACTTTATTGGGCTTGAGGGCAGGACATATTATGTAACGCTTCTTTCAAATGTTAAAACTACCGGACCTTATTCAGCTGTTAAAGATGAAAGCATATACGGTTACCGGTATAAAAAGGGCGACAGGGATTATGATATATTCCTGAAGTTTGTCGACTATAAAGATAAGGACGGTTTTTATTTTTTACAATTTTTTCAGGACTGCACTCAAACCCATCGGTTCAGCTGGACTTACTATCCCCCGAATGAATTTAAAATTCTTATATACTTTCCTGACACAGACAGTTTTATTGTAAGTGACAGGAGTTTTGAACGATATGCCTTTGACAGCTATTTTACCGCCAAGGTTTCGGGATCAAAAATTACAGTAAAAAAATCTTATGATTACACAAGTGAAATAATCTCACTGGTAGTACGTATTGTACTTACTATCGGTATTGAGTCAGGAATTGCGCTTCTTTTTGGCTTCAGGGGAAAAAAGCTGATTTACTTTATAGTGCTGGTTAACATAATAACTCAAATTTTATTAAATTTCGGGCTTAACATCATCAACTTTTTATATGGAAATCTGGCTTTTATAGCATTTTATATTCTGGCGGAGATTATGGTGTTTATTTTGGAAGCTATTTTATACACCTGGTATATGAAAAAGCATAGTATTAAATCAGTTTCTTCCTGGAAATCTGTATTATATGCTTTTGTAGGAAATGGTACATCCTTTATTCTGGGAATGTATCTGGCATTTTGGCTTCCGGCTATATTTTAGATGTATAATTTACATTTGATTGTATGGGTATAGCTTTATCCTTATCTAAATTATCAGATATAAAGATAGGATGGGAGATAATATGAAAGATATAATTAATATTATGGGAACTGAATTATATTATGAAATCTATGGTGAGGGCATACCTTTCTTAATTATACATGGATGGGGAGTTAATCATCATATTATGACGGGGTGTATAGAACCGATTTTTAATGAAAAGAACCATAAGATTAAAAGAATATATATTGATTTGCCGGGAATGGGTCAATCGAAAGCAAGTGATAAAATTAAGCGTTCGGATGATATTTTAGAAGTAATTCTTAAGTTTATTGATGAAATAATATCTGATCAAAAATTTTTATTAGCAGGGGAATCATATGGCGGATATTTGAGCAGAGCATTAATCCAGAAAAGAAGCAAGCAAATACTTGGATTAATGTTGTTATGCCCACTTGTATATCCCGGTTTTAGGCAAGGAGATGTGCCTCCGCTTACTGTTATAGAAAAAGACAGTGAATTCCTAAAGAATATAAGTGTAGAAGAAAAATATTACTTTGAGAGAATGGTTGTTGTGCAAAATAAAAGGGTATGGGAAAGATATAAAAGAGATATTTTAGATGTAATGAATAATGATAATTACTTTTTGAACGAAGTATTAGATGGAGCTTTTTCATATGATATTGATGTTTTAGATGAACCGTTTGATAAACCTAGTTTAATTTTAGTAGGCAGACAAGACACAGAGGTTGGATATAAAGATCAATTTAAGCTATTAGATAATTATCCAAGGGCATCATTTGTAGTACTAGATAAAGCAGGACATAATTTACAGATAGAACAGGAGTTTTTATTTAACCATCTTATAAATGAATGGATAGACAGGGTGATTGCAGAAACTGCGAAGGGATAATTAAACAGTCATTTATCAGGTGGTAATATTTTGAATAACAATTTTAGAATGGTGAAGAGATAAAACTTATGACATTTATTCTTATTTAAAAGAATACAGAAAAGGCAAATATATATAATGAAGTTAAATTATGGAATGGTGTTTGCTTTACCACTAAAAAATATCTTATATTCTTAAATTGACATAAAAGAAGGATAATATTATTTTCATCGATTGATTATATTATAAAAAGAAATTTGATATTGGTTGTGTAATAATTAATTATATGTAAGGGGTAAAATACTATGAGGTTTTTGGAAGAACTGCAGATGAATGCCTTGCCGTCTTTGCAAACCGTTTTGTATGACGGATGGATAATCCGATTTGCTGACGGCTATTCGAACAGGGCAAATTCTGTTAATCCGATTTATAAATCGGAAGAAGACGTATTTGAAAAGATTGCTGTATGTGAAGATATGTTTAAAAGCAGAGGTTTAAAACCGACATATAAGATAACTCCTTTTGTTCAGCCTGAAAATCTTGATGAAATTTTAGTGGGAAAAGGTTATGAAATTATACATAGAACCAGTGTACAGACACTGGATTTAAGTAATATAGATGAACCGGATGAGAAAGTTGATATCAGGCACAGCAACCTTAATGATGAATGGTTTGATACTTACTGTAATTTCAATGATTTAGACGGAAACAACAGGTTAATATACAGGAAAATGTTAAATAATTTGGTTCCGATAAGCTTTTTTACCACAATGTATATAGAAAACGAAATCATTGCCTGTGGAATGGCTGTATTGGAAAACGGTTATCTTGGACTGTTTGATATCACCGTTAGGGAGGACCATAGAAATAAAGGATATGGAAGGAAATTGCTTTATTCTATTATAAAACATGGAAAAAATCTCGGAGCCCATAAAGCATATTTGCAGGTTATGGTTAATAATCAACCTGCTAATCATTTATATAAAAAGTTGGGCTTTATAGAAGAATATCAGTATTATTACAGGGTCAAATTTTGATGTAAATATCTAAATGGGTATTCCAGGGGAGGAGCTTCATTGCAGGAAAATAATAAGAGGATAAAATATGCCTGTTTCTTTATCTTTTTAATTTTAGCGGATATTATAGTTTATTCCTTTTTGCATGAAATGGGCCATATGCTTATCGGAATAATTAAAGGAGGAAAAATTACTGCATTTAAGGTAGGAATAGGTGCCTATGTCAGTATTGTCGGTGCAAAACACAGTATGATAAGCTTGCCGCTGTTAAATGCATTTGGAGCATTATTGCCGTATATAATTAATTTTGTTTTGATACTATTCTATAAAGAATCAATGAATGATTTTATAAAACTATCCAATTTCTTTTTTACTGTAGCAGTAGCGGCTAGTATAATTCCATGGGTAATTATACCTTTTTTATATCTTAACAGCAATGCTCCTGCAGGGGATGACGTGACGAAATTTCTTGATAGCAGCAAAATTTCTCCTTTATTAGTTTCATTAATCGCATTTTTACTGATATTTATGCTACTTTATATAAGCTTAAAAGTAAAAAGAATACATATGGCATATATAAAAATATTGAAAGAGTTGAATAAAAAAGACAGTAATATTGAATAATCATAAGATTATTATAAAGTAATATGGAGGTTTGAGTGTGAGCAATCCGGTTACTGTAGCATTTGAAACAAACGGGTCTGGTTATATGGGGTTTTTATGTGATTATCCGGGTGCGTTTGTAAGAGGAAAAACTATTGATGAAGCTTTATCAAAAGTTGAACACGAAATAAAAATATATCAGAAATGGCTGGGAATGGATATAGAACAGGATATCGTGCCTAAAGTTGTTCAAATACATAAAAGTTCATTGAAGGTCGAAGACGCCGATAATGAAATTTTACTTAATGCCGACAAAGGCAATATGGATATCAAAAAATTTGAGATGTTAGCTGATCTTTTAACCAATTCCGCAAAGGCAACGTTTGAAATATTTGATAATGCTAAATTTAAAGACTGGATTGATCCGGACAGAGTCAGAGCAACATTTTATGGACATACTCCAAAAACCATACGGGAAATATTTGAACATATTGATTCTGTCCAATACTATTATTTATCACGGTTAAATATTGATGTGACAAAAGAAGGAAGAGACTTTTTAGAAGGAAGGCAGTTATGTGTTGAAAAGATTGCCTCACTATTCAATAAAGAAGGGAATTTAAGGATTTACAATATAGACAATGAAGACTGGACGGTAAAAAAAGTACTGAGACGCTTTATCTGACATGACAGAATTCATGCTAAATCAATGGTAAAAATTCTAAGAAAGCAAAAAGTAACAGGGATGATTGACAGTTATTCGGACCCGTTCTATTTCTTTATAGAGGATAGTATTTGATTTAATAAGTGGTGTTAGAATGAGTAAAAATATAGTCAGTATAGGAACTTCATTTATCTGGATTATAGCATATCTTATTGTATGTGGCATAATTCCTGCCATATTAAACAGAGGTATTTTCAGATTTGCAAACAAGGAATTAGCGGCCTGGCTTAATTTATCAACTTTGGTTATTCTGAATTATGTTTTTATTTTTAAGCTGACAGACAGGTATCATTTGAAAATTAAAATATTCAGCAACATATCATTAAAAGGCATATTACTGGCTGTCGGATGTTCGGTTCTTTTCTATCTGTTGCTGGACAAGTTTCTTGATCCCATTTTTGACAGTATCTTTACTTCCAGTGCAGAAGCTTATAAACATAATGTCAGGCAGTTAATGCAATTTCCATTTGCTAATTTCATTCGTATATGTTTAATTGCTCCGCTGGCGGAAGAAATATTAATAAGGGGTTGCATATTAGAAGCTTTGCAGAAAAATTACAGTGTGTTTACTGCTTTACTGATTTCATCCCTTTTATTTGCCGTATTACATTTTAACTTTGTGCAAACGCTTTCAGCACTGATATGCGGACTGATACTGGGTTTACTTTATATTAATACGAAATCACTGTTTAGCTGCATTTTAGCCCATTTTTTATACAATGCATTTTCATATTTAGCAATTATCTGCAACAATAAAAGCTGATGCAATAATTATGTTTGGTTTTTACCGATAATCAAATATATACTGGTTATGATATTAAAATTAAAATCCGCGGGTTTCGCTTATAACCGAAACTCGCTGTTTTAATTATGAGAGATAAAGAAGTGTTTGACATAATTTACCGTGTAAATTATTATATTCTATAATTATGAAATCAAAATTGCATTATTTTGGGGGACTAAAAAGTAATAAAACGGCTTGCAATAAGAAAACATTTATAGCTTCAAGCAGGATTAATATTTAAAGGAGTATGGTGATTATGAGAAGGAAAGACAGAGAAGTTAAGGACATAAATGAATTACTGCAAATTATAGACAAATGCAAAGTTTGCAGAATAGCAATGCTGGATAAATACGGCCTTTATATTGTGCCCATGAATTTTGGATATACATTTGAAAACAACCAATTGGTACTGTATTTTCACAGTGCAAAAGAAGGAAGAAAAATAGATGCGTTAAAAGAAAACGGTAATGTATGTTTTGAAATGGATTGTGATCACATGCTTATTACCGGAGATGTAGCCTGCAAATATACATACTCATACAAAAGTATTATCGGCAGCGGTAAAGTTGTCTTTATTGATGATTACGATGAGAAAAAATTTGCTTTGTCAGTACTGATGAGACACCAGACCGGCCGGGAATTTGAGTTTGACAATAAAATGGCCGACGGTGTTTGCGTTTTTAAAATTGTGGCACAGGAGTTTACGGGAAAATATCGTCCGTATATGTAAGAAACGCCTAAAATAATTTTAATTCAAGGCTGATCTAAGGGGGACTATTTTTGATTTTTATAAAGATGAAAAAGTAACCATACGCTAAATGCAGGAACAGGATGCCATGATTATATATAATGAATTATTAAATCAAAACTGGCATCCTACAATTGAAACATATAAAAATTATTACCGTGATCAGGAGTTAAACCGCAGATTAGTATTTGTTGCCGAATATGAGGGTAATGTAGCAGGTTATACCACATTGCTTAAAAGTGCATTAGATGGTCCTTTTGCTAATAAAGGCATTTCTGAGATAGCAGATTTAAATGTATTTATAAAATATCGGAAAAATGGTAACGGAAAAAAACTGCTTGATGTGGCAGAAAAAGCAGCCTCTGAAATAAGTGATACGGTAT
>CAZIHC010000148.1:0-6262 GCA_964538605.1 uncultured Herbinix sp.
AAAACAGGGTTCTGTAAGATTTTGTAAGGCAATTAAACTTGCAATTTAAAGATATTAAGTTAAAACATGTTTTTCTTGACTGTGCATTAATAGTACGATAAATTTTGTATATTAATCCTGAATGTGACACTCCAAAGGGTCCTTATCGTCCCTGAAGCCCTTAAATACCGGCTGGCGCAGCATTCCCTTTTCATTGGGCATAAACTGGACCACGCATACAAGCTCGGGTTTAAGCCAAACGGCATTTTCATTGCCTGGGGGAACTTCGGCAAAAGGAGAATACTCCATGGTTTCGCATTTTAATAAATCCTTATGCCGTACTCCCATGGTAACATGGCCTTTATATATCAGTTCGTTTCCCCGGTATTGGCCCAATATTATGCTTGTTATCCCTTTTTCCTTTTCTATATAGCCACAGACCACAAAATCCATATCCTTCAAGAATTTGAACTTGATCCAGTCCTTTGTCCGTTTGTCAAAATAATATTTACTGTCTTTTTTCTTTGCGATTACACCTTCCAGGTTCCTTTCCTTTGCCACTTCAAATAACTCTATGCCTTTTTCCGGAATGTATCTGCTTACGGCAAGTTTCGCAGATTCGGTAACAGTATCGGACAAAATGGCTTTTCGCTCCGTTAAGGGAAGATGGACAAGCTCTTTGTCTTTCAGGTAAAGAATATCAAAGGCTACAAAAGAAGCAGGGTATTTGTCCGATGAAAGCTTAATTTTAAAATTATTGGATGTCAGGGCCCTTTTCTGAATCTCAAAAAAATCAGGGGATCCGTTTTTTAAAATAACAAGTTCACCGTCAAGGATACAACGGTCTTTAACATTTTTAAATATATCGTTAAGTTCCGGAAATTTGGGAAGAAGCCGTAAGTTTCTTTTGTTCCTGAGTTCTGTATCCTTATCCAGATAAGCAATACACCTAATTCCGTCAAATTTAAGTTCATATATCCAGTCGGGGTCGTTAAACGGCTCTGTCATCTCCGAAATCAGCATGGGTTTTATATTTTTTTCAGTAAAAAGGTCCATTATGCTATATCACTCTTTTTATTTTTTTGCATATCCAGTGTTTTTTGCAGAGCCTCCATAAGATCAATAACATTGCCCGGTTCGCCGGTATCTGCGGCAACAATATCTTCTCCCCTGATTTTTTGCATAATGGCATTTCTTAGCCGTTCTTGATACTCGTCCTTATATGCTGTGGCATCAAAGGGTTTGGTAAGTGAATTTATCAAAGTCTTTGCCATAGTAATTTCCGCTTCGTTTAATTCTACTTTCGGTATTTGTTTAGGCACAGGCAGGATTTCGTCATGATAGAATAAGGTCTTTGCTATCATTCCTTCCTGCGTAGGATACAATACCAAGAGGTTTTCCTTGGTTCCTATGACTGTTTTTGCTAGAGCCACTTTCCCTTCCGATAACATGGCGGTTCGAAGCAGCTCAAAGGCTTTTTCGGCTCCGGTCTCAGGAATAGCATAATAATTTTTCTCATAATAAATCTGGTCGATTTCGGGCAGATTTACAAACTGAATAATATGAATAGTCTTGTCTTTTTTGGTCTTTATTTTTTCCAGTTCTTCCTCAGTCATAATTACATATTTGCCCGGCTCATATTCATATCCTTTAATTATATCCTCAGATTTAATTTCTTTATTGCAACTGGGGCAATATTTTTTGTATTTGACCCTTTCCTTCGTATCTTTGCACAGTTGATTAAAATGTATGTCGTTGTCCCTGGTGGTATTATAAAGACCGACCGGAATATATAATAAGCCCAGTGATATGGCGCCTTTATGCGAAACACCCATAAAATCACCCCGTTTTTTTGTATGTTTAACAGTTATTATTGCTGAAAAAAGAAAAAAAATACCTTTTAATATGGCATCCATAAAGCTTACAAATAAACATATAAATTATAGGTTTGTGATATAAGTTTCTGTAAATTTAATAAAAATTATATTGTAGTACCGAGGTTTGATATTGTATATTGATATTGGAAAACTACAAGTTCATTCTTTAAATTAAAATATGACAGAAGACATAAACAGAGGAAAGGAGAAATTACATATATGGATACAAAGGATTACATAATAAAAACATTGCAGACTTTGGTCAACATACCCAGCCCATCCGGTTTTACAAAAAAGGCGATAGAGTTTGTAAAAGGGGAAGCGGAGCATTTCGGCTATGCCTGTGAAATAAACCAGAAGGGCGGTTTAATTATTACGGTAGAAGGCAGAAACAACGAAACCGTAGGCTTGACTGCCCATGTTGATACCCTGGGAGCCATGGTACGTTCTATCAACAGCGACGGTACTTTGCAGTTTACCATGGTCGGCGGCTATACCATGCACAGTGTAGAGGGCAGCTATTGCAAAATTCATACCAGGGATGGCAGGGTTTATACAGGGACAATTCTCATTAAGAGCTGTTCTGTTCACAGCTATGATGATGCCAGAACCATGGAGCGGACGGAAAAAAATATGATTGTCCGTATAGATGAAATCGTTAACAGCAAAGATGATGTCCTTGCTCTTGGCATAAACAGCGGGGATTATATAAGTTTTGATGCCGAATTTGAATATACCGAAAAAGGATTTATAAAATCCAGACATCTGGACGATAAGGCTTCTGTGGCAGTTCTTTTGGGAGTTTTGAAAGAAATGTCCGAAAACAGGCTGGTTCCGGGTAAAAGAGTGAAAATATTAATCAGCAATTATGAAGAAGTCGGATTCGGAGCCAGTTGGATACCGGAAGACATATCGGAACTGGTTGCAGTAGATATGGGAGTCGTAGGTGATGATTTAAACGGGTCAGAATACAAGGTGTCCATATGCGCTAAAGATTCATCAGGCCCGTATGATTATGAATTGACAGGAAAGCTTATTTCACTGGCTAAAGAAAACAATATAGATTATGTGGTGGATATTTTCCCTCATTACGGTTCGGATGTATCCGCTGCTTTAGGCGGAGGAAACAACATCAGAGGGGCTTTAATCGGCCAGGGAGTTCATGCTTCACATGGAATGGAAAGGACTCATATAAAAGGCATAGAAAATACTTTTAAGCTTGTAAAAGCTTACCTGGACTTAAGATAATACATGATATTATATAAATGTGCTATAATTTAGATTAAAAATCATATAAGGAATATTACAGATACACCTGTTGGATACTTGCTTTTGAAAGGATGTAAGATATATGCCTTGACAAAATGCCGGTATTACAACAGGTGTTTTTTATTATAAATTTATTTTTGAATTGGATTTAGTTATTGGTTTATATATAGGCGTCCTGTTTAATTATAGATTTGATTTATGTTTGATACAGCCTGTTTACTGTCAAAACATATAAATAGTTATTATAAATAGAGTTATTTTTACTTAGCAGAAATATAAATTTATTTAAATTTTTAAAATATATTGACAATAATGTGTTTAATTGCTATAGTGTATATAAACGATATATACAATATAACAGGAAGTGAGAATAATGGGATGAATATTATAATTAGTAATTCCAGTGATAAGCCCATATATGAGCAAATTACATCGCAAATCAAGCAAATGATTATAAGCGGAGACCTTCAGCCGGGTGACCAGCTTCCTTCTATGCGGATGCTTGCAAAGGAATTGAGGATTAGTGTGATAACCACAAAACGGGCATATGAGGATTTGGAACGGGACGGTTTTATTTATACGATTGTAGGAAAAGGCAGCTTTGTAGCCGATAAGAATATGGAATTTGTCAGAGAAGAACAGCTTCGCATAGTGGAGGAACACTTAAGTAAAGCCGTAGAAGGAGCCAAAGCCGGAGGAATAAGCCTGGAAGAATTACAGGACATAATCAGAATGATTTATGAGGAGGAATAGCATGAATGCCTTGGAATTGGTAAATGTAACAAAAAGATATAATAATTTTACTCTGGATAATATCAGCTTCAATGTACCTAAGGGCGCCATCATGGGATTTGTGGGTGAAAACGGAGCAGGAAAGACCACCACTATTAAAGCTATTTTAGACTTAATTCGTATAGACAGCGGAGAAATTCGTATTTGGGGGCATTCATCAAAAAAACTGCCGATGGACTTGAAAGCACAGATAGGAGTTGTTTTTGACGGAAGCAATTTGCATGAGAATTTGACTGCAAATAATATAGCCTTAATAATGAAGAATATTTATCCGAATTGGGATCAGAAGGTTTTTAGTGATTATTTAAGAAAATTTCAGCTTCCAAATGACAAAAAGTTTAAGGATTATTCCCGCGGAATGAAAATGAAGCTTTCCATAGCAATAGCTCTATCCCATAATTCTAAATTATTGATTTTAGATGAAGCCACAAGCGGGTTAGACCCTATGGTAAGGGACGAAATTTTGGATATTTTTCTTGATTTTATTCAGGAAGAGGATAACACCATCTTATTGTCCTCCCATATTATAAGTGATATTGAAAAAATTGCCGATTATGTGACTTTTATTCATGATGGGAAAATAGTTTTCAGTGAAAATAAGGATGAATTGGTTTACAAGTATGGGGTAATCAGGTGTCCGAAGGAAGACGTAAAAAAGATAGACAGAAACTTTGTGGTAGGAATCAGAGAAAACAGTTTTGGAGCTGAAGTAATGATAAATAATGTGGATTTGTTTAGAAGAAGAAACAGGGAATTTATTCCCGAGAGGACATCTATAGAAGAAATTATGCTTTTTATCAGCAGAGGTAAGGAGGCCAAGGCATGAAGGGTTTAATTATTAAAGATTTAATTAATATATTTAAAAATGTAAAAGTAATCTTGCTTTTATTAATTTTTTATGGGTTTATTTCTGTTATGACCGATAATCCGGGCAGTTTTATAGGGGTATTTAATTTATTATTTGCCATGTATTTTTTAAGTACTTACTCCTATGACGAATATGCCAATTGGGATAATTATGCCCTTACAATGCCTGTTACAAGAGAAAAAATAGTACTTGGGAAATACCTGTCTATGCTTTTAGTATCTTTGACCGGATTTATGATTAGCAGCGCATGGATTGTATTAATTAATTATATTAGCAAACAGGATAATATTTTTGAAGGTATTGTAATTAATGCTGCAATCATTGCGGCCGCAATCCTTTTCTTTTCCGTAATTATTCCTGTAATTAATAAATTCGGCATTATAAAAGCCAGAATCTATATAATAATCATATATATGGTACCCTTTCTTTTAGGCTCATATGTATTTGGAAAAGTTAAGGAGATTTACCCGACACCACCGGAGAAATTAATATCATTTATTGAAATAGTAATAAAATACGTTTATATTATTGTTCCATTGTTTTTATTGGTTGTTCTTGGAATATCATATGCATTATCGGTACGAATCTATCGGAAAAAGGAATTTTAGATACATCACCTTTTGGCATTATGTTCATAAAATATTATGTGAACATCGATGCAGAAAGAGGTATAATCATTGTATTATAACCAGGATAATAAAAAAACCGGGCAGGGACCGATAAGATATGAGCAGGTCTTTCCGGGATTTCCTCCGGGATCAGGACCCGGGCAAAGACCTGGAACCGGAACAGGACAGCAACCGGGAATGGGACCCGGACAAAGACCCGGGACAGGAACAGGGCAGCAGCCGGGACCGGGACCCGGACAAAGGCCTGGAACCGGAACAGGGCAGCAGCCGGGAATGGGACCTGGGCAAAGGCCGCCGGGAATGGGACCAGGATTTGGGCCAGGACCGGTAAGACCCGGTGTTCAACCACCTTCATCTCCTCCCGATTTTACACCCCAACTGCCCCGTGAAGAACAGCAATTGCTTTCAGAGCCTTCTGGTTTTCGTGGACCTTTTGGCAGCAGGATAATAGATTTTCGCAGGCGCCCCAGGGATTTTGGAAGATGCTTAAATCGTTTTACCTATATATGGATGGTTAACGGCAATAATTTTTGGTTTTATCCGGTATCAATAGGCAGAAACAGCATTGAAGGATTCAGGTGGCGCAGAAACAGATGGGATTATGACAGGTTAAATATCAACAGAATTCTGTTCCATCTATGTTTCTAAAATAATTTTTATAAGCGAAAATTTCAAAGGACACAGGTATAACCAAACCGACAGGTAAGATCCATGTGGGTTGGTAAAACCTGTGTCCTTTATAATTTATATATTCTATTTAATATTTTTATTGCATTTTAAATAAAAAAGCAAAAAAAGATAGTGTCAAGAAGTTTGTGTAAACTACTTCTTGTATGTATAAGTTAGTT
>CAZIHC010000149.1:0-6255 GCA_964538605.1 uncultured Herbinix sp.
CTTCAGCTTCAAGTTTAGCCTTGATTTCTTCAGCTTCTGCCTTGCTTGCGCCTTCCTTAACCATCTTAGGAGCTCCGTCTACGAGATCCTTAGCTTCTTTTAAGCCCAGACCGGTAAGGTCACGAACAACTTTGATTACCTTAACCTTGTTAGGACCAGCTTCGGTTAACTCAACGTTAAACTCGGTCTTCTCTTCAACATCTGCAGCAGCTGCTGCGCCTGCTCCTGCTGCTGCAACTACAACACCTGCTGCAGCGGATACGCCAAATTCCTCTTCACATGCTTTTACTAATTCATTTAATTCTAATACACTGAGCTTTTTAATCTCATCTATAAATTCCTGAACTGTCATTTCAATACCTCCATATCATTTTTAGTTTCTTTTAATATTTACTGGTTATTTATTAATATTTACTTATTAAATAATGTAATGGTAATTTATGCTATGCAGCATTTTCGGATTTCTCTGCAATCTGTTTAAGCACTCTTGCAAAGTTCGCAATAGGTGACTTCAGGCTGCCAAGAAGTCTGGAAAGAAGAACTTCTCTGGAAGGAATGGTAGCAATAACTTTGATGCCATCTTTATCATAGTAAGTACCTTCCACTACACCAGACTTAAACTCCAATTTAGGCATTTTCTTAGCCATATCGTTGATGATTCTGGCAGGAGCTGTTGCATCTTCAAAACCGAAAGCTATTGCTGTCGGACCTTGCAGATCCTTTGACAATGCTTCAAATGCGGTTCCTTTAAATGCAAAGTTCAGCATTGTATTCTTATATACCTTATATACAACACCGGCTTCTCTCAGCTTTTTACGAAGCTCAGTGTCTTCTGCAACAGTAAGTCCGCGATAGTCTACCAACACTGCTGCTGATGCCTTTTCGACATAACCTTTGATTTCCTCAACTATAGACTGCTTTTGATCTAACTTAGCCACTAGGTACACCTCCTTTAATATTTCGTCGCAGGTCTTTATTGTACCGAAACTATCGGGAAACATCGGCTAAATTGCAAATGTTTTATTCATAATAAAAACCTCTTTCTGCCAAAGCAAAAAGAGGTTAATTTCAATCACGAATAACCAACTTTCCCTCGGTAGGCGGTATTACCTTACGCCTTACGGCACCTACTGTCTTCGGCAGTTAATATTTATCTAATAATATTGCAGAGGCATTATAACACGACCGTTACCGTCATGTCAACATACTTATGCAATTTATTAACTCAATTTTGCAGTATTCAGTTTTACTCCGGGACCCATTGTAGAAGCAAGTGTTACACTTCTTAAATATTGGCCCTTTGCTGCTGCAGGTTTTGCTTTAATTATAGCTCCGATTAAAGTTTGGAAGTTTTCTGCAAGCTGTTCCTCTGTAAAGGAAGCTTTTCCAATGGGAACGTGAATAATGTTTGTCTTGTCCAATCTGTATTCGATTTTACCTGCTTTAATATCTTTAACAGCTTTGGCAACATCCATTGTAACTGTTCCTGCTTTAGGGTTAGGCATTAAGCCCTTGGGTCCGAGTACACGTCCCAGACGTCCTACTACACCCATCATATCCGGAGTAGCAACTACAACGTCAAAATCAAACCAGCCGTCGTTCTGAATCTTTGGAACAAGTTCTTCTCCGCCTACATAATCGGCACCGGCTGCTTCTGCTTCTGCCAGCTTGTCACCTTTAGCGAATACAAGCACCCGAACTGTTTTTCCTGTTCCGTGAGGCAGAACTACCGCTCCACGAACCTGTTGATCGGCATGGCGTCCGTCGACACCAAGGCGAATGTGCGCTTCTATCGTTTCATCAAATTTTGCAACTGCCATCTTTTTTACTAAGCTGACTGCTTCAGCCACATCATATTGAACGCTTTTGTCAAATAATTTTGCAGCATTAAGATATCTTTTTCCTCTTTTCATTCTATAAACCTCCTAGTGGTAATATCGGAAGAAAACGGCGAATTTCATACAGAATCCCGCCATGCATGTCCTCCCACATTAACAGATCTTTTAACGTATAATCCGTTTTTAAGTGTTCGGAATTATACCCTTATATTCTATATTAGTCTTCTTCTACAGTTATGCCCATACTTCTGGCTGTTCCTGCTATCATGCTCATAGCAGCCTCAACACTTGCAGCATTCAGATCCGGCATCTTCAGTTCTGCAATCTTGCGAAGTTCAGACTTTTTGATGGAACCTACTTTAACCTTATTCGGAGCGCCCGATCCTGATTTCAAGTTCAATGCTTTCTTTAATAATACCGAAGCCGGGGGTGTCTTTGTAATGAAGCTAAAGCTTCTGTCTGCATATACCGTAATAACTACGGGAATGATCATACCGTCCTGATCAGCTGTTCTTGCGTTAAATTCCTTTGTAAACTGAACAATGTTCAAACCGTGTTGACCCAAAGCCGGTCCTACCGGGGGTGCCGGTGTTGCCTTTCCGGCGGGAATTTGTAATTTAATATAACCTATAACCTTTTTAGCCATTTTGTTTTACCTCCTGATAATGTGGTATTTGCGGGGATTTCCCTCCCACGTTGAAACACGTAAATCACTGCATTATTCATACATTTGCACGGGCATACGGCTTATATACCCTATCATTATTTTTTTATCTTCACATCACTGAAGCTGATCTCTACCGGAGTTTCACGTCCAAACAGATCTACGCTGATTGTAACCGTCTGCTTATTAAGATTGATTTGCTTAATAACGCCGGTTGTATTTTCCCATACACCGTTTACTATGGTAACGGTGTCACCAATCTCAAAGTCAACTACGATATCGTCGGTCTTGATACCCATAGCGCGCATCTCTGCTTCCGTGAGCGGAACCGGTTGTTTGGAATCCGGGCCTACAAAACCCGTAACGCCTCTGGTATTGCGAACAACATACCATACATCGTCATTCATTACCATATGAATGAGAACATAGCCCGGGAACATTTTCTTTTGTACACGTTTCTTCACACCGTTTTTTACTTCAATGACCTCCTGCATGGGAACAGATACTTCCAAAATCTGATCATGCAGTTTTCTGTTTTCAATCATTTTCTCAATGTTCGCTTTTACTTTGTTTTCATATCCTGAATAAGTGTGAACAACGTACCAATGCGCTTCCGCCATACTCTCACCTTTATCCTAATATAAAACCAATTCCGACTTCAATTACATAGTCCAGTAGATAAATAATTATACCCAAAAAAAGCGTAACGATAACAACAGCTATCGTCTGTTTAGTAAGAGTCTCTTTATCTGGCCAGACTATTTTCTTAAATTCGGACTTGACACTCTTAAACCAGCTCTTCTTTGACGCTTTTTCAGCTACAACGTTACCGGTAGTTTCACTCATTTCTTCACTTTCCTTTCAGATATAATTATTTGGTTTCTCTGTGCAATGTATGAGTTCTGCAGAATTTACAATACTTTTTGGTTTCCATTCTGTCCGGATGTAATTTCTTTTCTTTGGTTGTGTTGTAATTGCGTTGCTTACATTCCGTACATGCTAATGTTATTTTTACGCGCACAATTTCCACCTCCGATTTCTCTTGCAGCGCTTACATTCGCCTAACTAAGAAGACTTTTTTAGGCATAAAAAAAAGACCTCTTTCTTTGCCCTATTACTATATCACATAAGGGAATTTCAGTCAACAGTTTTTTTACAAATTAACGCAACAGTCCTTAAGTATAATCTGGTAAAAGGGATATAGATATCTGTCTTAAGTTTATCTATATCCCTGCTCGTAAGTTTTCTATTCTTTTTTTACAATGATTTTACATACCGCTCTATGGCCGTTACTGGTTCTTGCGGTTATAACAGCCGTTCCTTCCCTTAAGGCTGTTACTTTTCCTTCTTTATTTACTACGGCAACCCGTTCATTGGAACTGCTGTAAGTTACAACATCGGTTGTATTCGCAGGTTTGACAAAGGCTCTAAGGACATATTTTTCACCTACAATCATAGTTTTTTCGGACCGGGTAAATTTTATTTCTTCGGATACAATTGTTTTTACGCTGATAACCGTAACTGCCTGATTGCCCCGATAATCAATGGCATATATGGTATAGTCCCCGTCTTTTTTTACTTTGAATGAAGCTTTATTGTCTTTTAATGTAATTTCAGTCCCCGCACCTGCCGGAAGGAAATCTTCTGCTTTTCTTTTCCCCGGCATATACTTAACCCTTTTTACACCGCTTTGGCCGTCTTTTACCTTAACCGTTATCTTTCTTGTTTTATAATCATCGGCAACTGTATAACCTGCCGAAATTGTCGGCGGAGTCAGGTCATCTTCTACTTTATATACCACTACGGTTTCATTTCCCGCATAATCACTGACATAAAAACTGTATGTTCCTGCCTTCGCCATTTTAATCCGGTCGTTTTCTGTTTTAAAACCTATTGTGCCTCTCCCGAAATCAGCAATAATTTTTTCCCCGGGAAGCCACCGAACGACTCTTACCCCGGCCCCGCCTTCATCCTCTGCATTGACAGACACTAAAAGACTTTCTTTGTTATATTCGGTTTTCAGATATATATTGGGACCTATGTAATCCCTTTGCACATTTTGAATGTTTAAAACAGATCCGTATGCACTTGGTATTCCGGGGTTTTTGACAAATTTGTTTAATCCTTCAATCGGTTTTAAACAGCTTATAATTAAATTTTTTACTTCCATCGGATACAAGTTTTCACCATAAGAATATAACAGGGCGGCAACTGCACTTACCTGCGGGGCAGCCATGGAAGAACCGCTTAATGTCTGATACGTTCCTACTACCGTACTTAATATGTCGTTACCTGGAGCCGCAAAATCTACCGTCGTTTTCCCGTAATTGGATTGTTTTGTCAAATTGCCGTTGGCATCTATAAATGTAACCGATATCAGATTGTCCAACTGAAAGTTGGCCGGATAAATGGGTTTTGCATCATTATCGGACCCGGAATTGCCGGCAGCTGCCACAAAGAGCATATCGGATTCTTTAATAACCTCCTCCAAAGCCGGTGAATACTGGCCGGTACCCCAACTGATATTGCAGATATCGGCTCCCATCATTGTGGCATATTTTATGGCTTCTATGGCATCGGAGATGCTTCCGGTTCCCTGTTTTCCTCCGTTTATTTTCAGAATCATCAGTTTTATATCAATGTTTGATGCTATACCGGCTATCCCGATTTTATTGTCTTTTACCGCACCAATTATACCGGCTATATGGGTTCCGTGATCGTCATTATCATTCGGATCCGACAAATTCACTCCCAGTACCTTATCATAACGATAATGACACACACTGGCATCGTCATTGTAGAAATCCCAGCCGTATATATCATCAATGTATCCGTTATTGTCATTATCTATTCCGTCATCGGGTATTTCATTTTCGTTAATCCAAATATTGTTTTTAAGATCGGGATGGGTATAATCGACTCCTGTATCAATAATGGCTACGACCACTCTTTTTCGGTGGACATTTTCCTGTTCCATATAAAGCCAGGCTTCAGCCACATCCATATCTATATCGGGCGTGACATATACCTCTCTTGAAGCACCTGATGAAAAGACCGAATAATATCCCGGATTATGAATTGCCCATTGGGTTTTTGAATAGGTATCGTTTGATGCCTGCATTAGTTTAATGCTGCCGTCCTGCTGAACAATTTTAACCGACGGGTGGTTACTAAGATAGCTTTCTATATCTTCATATTTTCCTTTCTCTTTAACCGATATCAGTGCATAATCACCTATATGCCTTTTAACTTCCACATAATCAGTAATATCATTTAATATATCATACAAATTGCTAGTATCCAATTCCTCATAAAAAAGCACAATTAGTCCTCTGTCATCGGCTTTTGTCAGTTTTTCTTTCTCAGCGTATGCCAGATGGTTATTCTTTGAAAATTTTAACGGGATTAGGATAACAAGCAACTCAACAAAAATAATACCAATAATCGATTTGAAATTATTCTTTCCTATTGTCATAATATTTCCATCTTTCCGTATGCCGTATGATACCAATATCTTTATTCCGTCTTTATAATATTCCCTTATCTTGGCATTTATGTGGCAGAAATTTATCTTTTTTAAATATTATTATATTACATATTTTGACTATATTTTTAATTTATGTCCATATTTTGTACGTGCATTAATACATCATTAATGATATAATACTATAAAATATAATTGTTTTCGACAGCTTAAGGGGTAGTATAAAATATTTTGTGTAAACCCGGTTCTCTAGTTAATACTAGAAAAGG
>CAZIHC010000150.1:0-6241 GCA_964538605.1 uncultured Herbinix sp.
CGCTATGAACGGTGCAGGATCCACTTGGTGCGAAGCTGTATTGAACATTACAAATAAGACCGAAGGTCCTCTGGAAGTAACCAGAATGGAATTCAAAGATGAAGCAGGCAACGTATTGTTGACTGTTGGTCCTGAACGCGGTGGCGCAAGCGCAGCCGCTACACCTAAGACCGGTGTTGTTTCCACAGCATTATTCTTTGGTTTAGGTGCTGCCGTTCTCGGAACCGGTGCAGTTGTTCTGAAGAAGAAAGAAAACGAATAATTTCATTACTCCAAAGATAATTACATAATATAACAGGGTGTATTCTAAATACGTAAGTACGTAGAATACACCCTTTCTAATACATACAATAATTTAGTTCTTACTGTTTAGTTCAATTTAAAGTTTACTCATTCCTATACCAAGGCGTTTATAAATCTTTTACCTGAATTATCTACTCTGTTATCTCCGTTAATTATAACTCTAATTTTATTTTAAAAATCTGAATGCCATTTCTTTAATTATAGACTTATATATCTTCTTACAAAATTTTCAACTTTATTAGTATATCCGTTCCTGTTAATAACACAGGACTTGGTATGGCCTGCATGGGCCACCAAATATAAGGCCTTGTTTTTCTTTTTGCTTTCATACATTTTCCTTGACATTTCCGCCGGGACATAATTGTCCTTTTTTCCGTGAATAAATAAGACCGGAGTGTTAACTTTGCTTACTGACGAAATCGGTGAAACGTCCCCGAACCGAAAACCGGCCCTTAAGTATGTCACAAAACTTTCCAGAGGAATCAAAAACTTGGGCATATGGTAATAATGCTTGAACTGGTAAATTAAAAGTTCTTTCAAATCCGAATAAGCGGAATCTGCAATGGTACAAACCACCCTGTTATCTATACCCAGATGAAGTAAAACGGTAGCTGCCCCCATGGATTCACCGTGGGTTACAATTTGACAACCGGGTCCGTATGTGTCATAACACCAATCCACCAGTTTCTTTAGGTCAAACTTTTCATAATAACCCATAGTGGTATAAGCTTTTCCGCTTAATCCATGATTTCTGTGGTCATATATTATTACTATGAAGCCCATTTTCAAAAAAATTTCCGCATAAATCAAGGACCTGTATTTGCTTTGGCAAAAACCGTGACACAATATCGCAATCGGTATCCGGCTATTTTGGTGTCCGGTATCGCTTAAGCTTCCTAAATCGGAATCCTTAGATTTTATGCGGTCTTTTTTATACTCTCTGCCGTCTAAAAGTTCGCAGGACAAGTAGTATCCGTAATCGGAAAGAATCATAAATCTTTCCTTTTTTGCTCTTTTATACAGTTCCTCATCAAATTTTCCGGACTTTAATTCCATGCGATATACCCTGTCACTGGATAATCTTTTGGGCCTAATAATCATATTGGAAAGCCACCATATATTTGTGCCAAACCATAAAAGCAAGAATTTAATCATGACACATCCCCGTTTATTATAGATATCATTAGGATATCCAATAATAAACAGAATATACTCTCATATAGTCATTCCTCCGGTGTAAACTTATCAAAAATAATCAAATCAAAATAATCTTTATTTTCTTCCAACTCCTGCTGTGACTTGATAGTCCATGCCACAGTTTTTACTTTATACAATTTTTTGCATATGGTAAAGGAAAGATCCTTCTTATATATATGATGATAGGCAATAAAATCCGGTTTTGTGAGGAAATTAAAAAGCAGATGCTTTAAGATAAAAAACTGCATTTTGTTGCCTTCTATCTTATCCTTAACAAAATCGGTAGACAACTGGCCTCTTACTATATGGGGATAATGCTTCTTATACCATATAAGTCCGAAAGGATTAAAAGATTCTATACAATACAACCCTTTATAATTTGCCAGTTCTTTTGATACCGCCCTGCAGGTTTCACCGGGTTCCCAGGGTATTTTTAACTCAACTATTACCGGAACCTTTCCTCCTATACAGTCAAGAACCTCCCTGAAAGTCGGTATAATTTCTTGGGATTTAAACAGTTTATAATTCTTTAACTCTTCATAAGTCAGTTCTGCTATCTTCTTATCGACTCCACAGGCCCGTTTAAGATCATAATCATGAAATACCACCGGAACCTTATCTTTTGTAAGCTGAACGTCAAGTTCAATTCCGTAACCCTTTTCTACTGCCAGCTTAAATGCAGGCAATGAATTTTCAGGTGCCTTGGATTTATTATTGTGATAACCACGGTGGGCATAAAGCCACCCCTCAAATTTCTTTAGCTCAGGATTTTTCTTAAGCTTTGGCATAATAGCAAGAAGATAAAGCAGTATCAGTACAACAACAAAAATAATAAAACCCAGTAACATAACGGTATCTCCTTAGATGTAAAACTTTATAATCTATGTAAGTTTGTAATTTGGTAAAATACAAACAATGTACAATTATAATTACTGTATTTTAAAATTCAATATCATTTTATTGCCATACTCCCGTTTTCCTATTCATTTTCGTCTGTTAAAACTTTCGGCGGTTTGGAATCCCCGTGCTTGACAAATAACATTGTGCAAAGAGATGCAAGGGAGAATACTACAGCATAAGGAAACAGGGTATAATAACCGATCTTCTCCAAAAGAAAACCGGATACAATAGGGGTGATTATCTGAGAAGACATTGAAAATGTATAGTAATATCCGGTATATCTGCCGGTATCTGCGCTCTTGCACATTTCAACAACCATAGGATAAGAATTGACATTGATTGCCGCCCATCCTATTCCGGTACATGCAAACACGACATTGATAAGAGGCGAAGCTTCTTTAAACATAAGCCCACATATATAGGAAAAGGTCATAAGTATTATGCCGCCTATGATGGTCTTTTTCCTTCCTATTTTACTTGAAATTATACCTATGGGCAGATAGCTTATTAAAGCCGCTACCATAGCCACCATCAAGGGCAATGTATATGAACCGCCCGAATATCCCCAAACCTTGTCCGCATATCTTGAAAATGCTGTTTTTACAGCATTATAGGCAAAAAACCAAAGAAAAATCGATGCCATTATAAATATAAAACTGCGTCTTACATCCGCCGGCATTTTTGCATCTTTGGCATCTGTAATTACCGGTTCCTCATCATCCGCTTCTATATTGCCTGCTATCTCTTCCTGAGCTACCTGTTCTCTCAGCTTATTTTCATTTATGGTTACTAAGAGGAATATTACAGACAAAATCATTATTGCGACAACGCTTAAAAATACGGGAAGATTTATGGACCCGTCATCCTTATACAAAAGCAGGGTCATAACCAAGGCATAAGCTCCGCCCAAGGTTCCCATCAGGTTGATAATAGAATTTGCCTTGCTTCTTAAGGGTTTCGGTGTAACGTCCGGCATCAGAGCTACCGCGGGTGAACGATAGGATGCCATGGCAAGCAAGGTAAAACCTAAAGCTATAATAAATAACGTAAAGTTTCTTAAATGTTCCGCTATAGGAAGTAAGATTATAAATACGGATGCTGCAAAAGTTCCTCCCACAATAAATGGCATTCTCCTGCCTATACGGGTATTAACCTTATCAGACAAGGCCCCCAAAAGCGGAAGCAAAAATAAAGCCAGCACGTTGTCTATAGCCATTATAGCACCGACTACCGTTTCACCAAGACCGAATGTGCCTTCAAGCATCTTAGGGATTATACCGTCATAAAGTTCCCAAAATGCGCAGATTGATAAAAATGCAAACCCCACAAAAAATGTCCGTTTGTAATTAAGTTTCATCATAACCCTCCATTCATACCTTCTCCTGTTAAGCCTTGCGGCATTTATTGATACAGGTAAAATAAATTACCCGATATCCCGTTTTAAAATATAGAGCTTTTGAAATTGCTGTAAATCCTGCGTATATATTACCTGAAATTCTTAGCGGTAAATACATATGCACCAATTCCGACAGCTATTGTAAGATTTAAAGAATCAACATCTTCTGTCTGAGGTATTTTAACGCTAGTACCTGCATTAAGGAAAGAATCGTCAAGGCCTGTAGCTTCGTTCCCAAAAACCAATGAAAAAAGCTCTGATTTGGGACAGTCGGCTATGTTGAGCGTCCGTTCCCCGTTAAGCATAAAAGTAAATACATCATGCTCTTTAAACTGCTTGCGGTACTCATCAAAAGAATCAAAAAATTGAAAATTAACCTTAAATAGAGCTCCCATGGATGCCCTGACACACTTTGGATTAAAAATATCGGCTCCGGGAAGAATTATGGCAAGGTCATAGATGCCAAAGCCCACTATGGTTCTTAAGATAGTACCTAAATTTCCCATATTGCTGGGATTTACCAAAACTATATGGGATTTGTCCCGTGACAGCCTGCAGGAATACTTATCAAAAATTCCTGCCACATAACAATTCTCTTTGTCGCTTAATTTATTTATAAGCTTGTCATTAATTTCTATGGGTATATTGTGTTTTTTGCAAAGGTCCCTAAGCCCGTCCATATCCGTATAGCTGGAATGGGCCACTACTTGCCGGACCTTTTCAGGTTTACTTAAAATAAGTTCATAGGTCGGAAATGCCCCCAGGGTATACGAATATTCAGCGTCTTTTTTGTATGGTTTGATTTGAATTTTATCCGAACTCATTTTCCCTTCCTTATGTTCCATATCATAACTCCGATATTAAAAGATTTTACTAGATTAGAACTGTTTCCAAACTTATTATTTAATATAGCACAGTCACCATATACCTTTGTACCCTTGAAGTTTCCAACCTGTCAGGAAGCCAAAGGCTTTATAATTTTTTGGACTGTGCTACCTAATTTATTTTAACCTGCTTTATTTAACTCTATAAATCGCATTTTTTGCCCATAAATACCAAAGCCAGCATACCTGGACCTGTATGGGTTCCTATTACAGGGCCTATCTGGGATATTATTACGTCTTTTACAACATTCAAGCTCTTTATTTCTTCCGCAAGCTTTTTAGCCTGTTCAAGATTGTCCGAATGGCCTACAATAACTGTCTGGGATTTAAGATCTACCCCTTCTTTAACCATTCTGTTTATCAAAAATTCGGTTTCTGCTTTTGATCCCCTGATTTTTGAAACAACAACAAGCTTTCCGTTTTCATCGGTACTTAAAACAGGCCGTATACGAAGTGCCGTACCTAATACAGCCTCAACTGACGTAACTCTTCCGCCCTTTTTTAGATAAAACAGGTCTTTAACCGTAAACCAATGCCTGGAATCATATTTATGGTTTTCAACCCAATCTTTTAGCTCATCTATCGTAAGCCCGTTTCTTTTTTGAAGCGCGGCATGATATACCAGCAAACCTTCTCCTATGGAAGCACATTTTGAATCAATACAGTAGATCTTTCTGTCCGGATATTCCTTTACCAGTTCCTCCATTACCAGTTGCGCCGCATTGTATGTACTGCTTAATCCCGATGAAAATCCAATATAAATCAGGTCAAGCCCTTCATCTAAAATATTCTTAAAATACTCCGTAAATACAATCGGAGTAATCTGAGTTGTATGGGCATCCGCTCCGGCTTTTAACTTCTCATAAAATTCGTCAATCTTAAGTTCTTTTTCATCGGGATGATAGTTATAAGCCACATTGTCTATATCGACTCCCATAGGTATTACTCTTATCCCATATTCTTCGATTATGGAATAGGGTAAATCTAATGTCGCATCACTTACTATAACATAATCTCTCATAACCAATCCCCTTTTTAAATAACTTTATAGATTATTTTATACGATAAATACTATTATAGCAAGCAAATTACATTAAAACCTTTTTCTGTAATTAAAAATATGTCTTTACTATTTTAATATATTAAAAATTTTTAAATTTATCATAAAACGTATTTAGGACTTGCGTCGATTTTATCTGATATGTTATAATTCTAACAATTAAATAACCTTTTATGAGGGAGTAGTTTGCATACCTTTGGTATGTGTGTAAGTCAACATAATGATTTGTCGCCGTGCAAATCTGGCTTACCTTAAAAAACGAGACTCATGTATGGCTTAATAACCATGCATGAGTTTTATTTATGTGAAGGAATACAGGCAGGTAAATTATATAATTAAATCTGTAAGAAAAGTAATATTATATAACATATAAAAACGGAGGATACTGGCATGGATTTATTAACCCAAATATTGCTTGGCTTTTGCTTAGCTGCGGATGCATTTGCAGTTTCTATCACCAACGGAATGTGCAGCAGTCAAATTAATCAAAAAAATGTTTTT
>CAZIHC010000151.1:0-6191 GCA_964538605.1 uncultured Herbinix sp.
AGACAGTGTCAATCCCAAAAATACTTACTATACTTTGGAACCTATGCCGTGGATGATACCGGATTCACCGGATGTTTATCTGCAGTTAATCAAAGATATAGACCGTAAAGCCTTTGCGGTACATATGGATTTTACCAACATGATTAATAATCCGTACAGATATGTGCATAGGTCGGAATTTATCAAAGAATGCTTTGAAAAACTGGGCCCTTATATTAAGAGTATCCATATCAAGGATGTAAATATGAAAAAGGTATTTCCGTGCGTTATTGAAGAATGCATGCCCGGAAAAGGTACTGTAGACTATGGTCTGGTACTTAGGTTATGTGAAAGCCTTGGACCGGAAACAACGGTATTCGTAGAACATCTGAATACTTATGACGAATATAAGGAAGCTGTCCGCTATGTTAGAAGCGTGGCAGAAAAAGAGAATATAAAAATAATATAAATCATGATAGATATGATGTATAAGATACAGCCGATGACAGGAAAGGAGTACTTAAAACATTGAAAACATTGAAAACATGGAAAAATCCACTATAGATCTTTGATAATTTAATTCAAAGAGCTTGGTTGTAAAAGATATTGAAAAGACAAGCTTATTATTTTTGAGTTGACTGAGCCCGATGAAATAGATTCCATTTGGAAAGAGTTTTTGGACAAATACGGAAACGGAAACGGTGTTCACCACCTGGGCTTTACCGTAGGTTCCGACGAGAACAGGGATAAAGTAAACAAAATACTGGAGGACAGAGGTATCGGCGTAAGACATTACGGCTATTATCCGAGCGGAAGATATACCTTTGCAGACAGTGAAGAACATCTTGAGGTTATTTTAAATATTATACCTCATGAGTAAATAACATAGAATGACAGAAAGTCGCAGGAGCAAAAAGTCTGCGGCTTTTTTATTTCATAAAAGTTTATCCGGCATTACGTGATAAAACTTAGCCCGGAATAAACCCAAAGGATGTAATTAAAGGGCTAATAGCTTTATATGAGAAAGAATGTTGCTGAAACAATATTTTATAAATTACTGATGAATTTTATAAACAATATGGCATAACTTTGTCGAATTTGGTATAATAATGTAAACAATACATGGGGGCCGGACAATGAACTTGCTTAGTGAGACCAAATTGATAAATACAGATGTTCTTGCTTTGTTAGGATATGTAATTGTATGCAACAATCAAATTCATAGTTTTCAGGTAAAAGAAATAAACAAATTTTTGGAAAGCACAAAGATGTTATCAGAAGCGGATAAGGTTATGGCTGTATTGGACGGCAAAAATGAAGCCTTAGCCTTATCCGATATTTTTGAGCTTTTTTCAAAAGAAAAGTTAGAAGTAAAAAGGGACATATATTGGTTGTGCTGCGTACTTGCTCAGATAGACGGAATAATCGATACTAAAGAGCAGGAGATATTATTAAGCATTAGAAAATTACTAGGACCTGTTGAGTATTTGCCGGAACTGGAAAGTTCTGCAAAAGAATATGCTATTAAGGCCAGAAATGAATACATTAAAGTTAAAGATGACAGCGATCAAAAACCGTCTGAAAATATTTTTTTAAAAATCTTCAGGTTTTTACATGGTATACGAAAATGCTTTTCCAAAACCGATAAGAATATGCCACGGATATCTGATAAGGCGTATTTTGATATCTTAAATAAATGCGGTCAGATAGCAGAAGAGGATTTTAAGTTTCTAAGACCTGCTTATGAAGCGCTGTATAACGAAAGTATAAATGTTGCTGAAAAGATCGATAATTACCGGAACGGCTTAAACCTGACAGGCAGCAGGTATAACAGCGAAACTTATAAAATAATCGGCGAGTTTATGGACATATTCAGGGACAAGGTTATAGCTCAGTTAGAACAAGCCAAAGAAGAACTGCTTAAGAAAGAACATGCGTTGACCGATTATTCCATCGCTCTTATCGGCAGGACAAAAGCAGGCAAAACAACTCTGCACAGTATTTTGACCGGAGAAGGTAAAGAAAAAATAGGTATAGGCATGCAGAGGACAACCAGATACAACAGGATTTATCAGTGGAAGCACCTTCGTATTATTGACACACCCGGAATAGGTTCCGCAGAGGCGGAAGGAAGAACCGATGATGAAATAGCTGAAAGCGCAATCGGCGAAGCAGATATTACATGTTTTGTAATAGCGGATGATTCCATACAGCAGGATATTCTTGACTTTTTGGACCGGATAGCAAAAAGAAATAAGCCCGTAATCATATTGCTAAATCATAAAGAAAATATCCGTAATGAAGTCAGGTTTAAGAGATTTATAAAAAATCCTGAGAGATGGCTAAACGAATCGGACGGTGTATCCGGCCATATAAACCGGATCCTGCGTCATGCCAGGGATATGGGATATGAAAGAATAATATCGATATATCCTGTTTTTTTGCTGGCTAAGCTTATGTCAGAGGAGGATGAATACAGTAAATACAAAAAAATGCTTGCCAAGGCTTCAAAAATAGACGATTTCTTCTATGCCCTCCGGAAAAAAGTAACGGATGCCGGAACCATCAGCAAATCACAAACGATACTGGACGATTCGCTGGGCTTTTTCTGTTTGTGGAAAGGTCAAATAGAAAAAGCCATGGCGACTGTTAATAATTTTAAAATACAACTGGAAGGCAGGCATCAACCGGCTATATACAAGTTAAACAGGCTAAAAGACAATTTTTGTGCTAAAACAAAGAATTTTTTGGAGCACCGGTTTGACATCCTGGCCAATCAGGAAACCCTTAAATTTGCCGAAAGTCATTATACCGTAAAACGGGGACTTGAGGAGAAGTGGGGTGAATATTTAAAGTATATTAAGTTTGAGGAAACAATTGCAAATGAATTAAAACTTTATAGCAATGATTTTTCGGCAGGAGTACAGGAAGTAATCGAAGAATTGGCTGAAGATATTAAGCTGTCCGTATCAAAAATGAAGCCCGAAATCTCTGATTTATCTGTTATAAGTACTTTTTCATTTAAAAACTGGGTCGGCTTATTTGGCGGGGCCTTGGGGGTAACCGGTGCCATATTCTTTTTGGCAAGTATACCGGTTGTGGGTTGGATATTAACAGGATTAGGCATAGTTGTTTCGTTTATATCAGGTTTTTTTAAATCAAAGGAAAAGAAGAGGCAGGAGGCCATTGAAAATATTCAAAGTCAATTAAAAAACAGCATCAATAAAAACGCACCCGCGTATATATCCAAGCAGTTGGAATCTATAAATGAAAACTGTATTGATACTATTGACAAAGTTGACGGGGTATTTAAAGACTTAATCGGGGGTATTTCCGATATTGAGGAGATTATATATACTTTAACCGGGCAATATGACAGGACTATAGAATTCTTAAACAGGGTATATGCATGGAGAATAATTAATTTTATAAGCAAAGAAAGCCGGTATGACCTGCAGGATATCATTGATGTTAAGAGGTCTTACGGTAGCAATATGTATATTGCCGTTATTGACCGGGGGGAGCTAAAAACGGATATGCTGCAAAAATTTATGAAAGAAAATGTTACGGTTGAAAAAGTAAAAGCAGATTTTCATGATAAGAAAGGATTGAAATGATGATAGACGTAAAATTTCAGGCGGCAGAATATGCGAGTAAAATAAATAAGTGTATTAATGATGTAATCTCGGTATATGATAATTATCATCTTGAAGAAGCAAGAAATTCTCTGCTTACGGTACTAAATTCCATTAAAGAATCTGATAAAATAAAAGTAGTTTTTATAGGCCAGTATACTGCCGGAAAATCCAGTATCATATCTGCACTGACATCAAACAATGATATAGTAATCGATGCCGATATTTCAACAACAGAGGCAAAAAGCTACGAATGGGGAGGGATTTACCTAACCGATACCCCCGGCCTTTATACGGAGTATAAGGAACATAATGCAATAACATTAAAGACTATACAGGAATCGGATATGTTGATTTATTGCATAACCAGTGATCTGTTCAATGAATATACTCTTAAAGATTTTTTGAAGCTGGCATATACGGACGGATATAAAGAAAAGATGTTTTTAGTAATAAACAAGATGTCAAAAGAAGACGGCAAATATGATGTTTTGGTAAACAGTTATACGGTAACTCTGAATAAATCCCTATCCCCTCATTCATTGGATGAGTTCGAGTATGCTTTTATTGACACAAAGGATTACCGGGACGGAATAAAAGAAAACGATGCCGAATTGATAGAATGCAGTCATTTTCCTGATTTTATTAAGTTGTTAAATGATTTTGTAAAACGTAAAGGGCAGCTAAGCAAACTGGATACCCCTATAAAGGCTGTAAAAAATTCAATAGACACCATATTGTCAGAAGAGGTGGAAACAGACGAGGCAAAGGTGTATTATGCACTGCTTAACCGGCTGGGAAAGAGGGTTGAAGCTAAAAGAAGCAAGGCCCTGAGTGAATGCAATTATGTGGTAAGAAAAGAGCTGAATACTATTGTATCCAAGGGTTTTGAATTATCAAAATTAATCGGAATTGAAGAAGTAAGTTTTGATGAGAAGCAGTGTGAAGAACTCATAATGGAAGTATGCAACAACATAAACAATCAGCTTGATGAGATTATCGGCAGGAACATGGCCGAATTGCAGGAAGAAGTGGAAGAGGTATTAAGAAGCGATGTGGCTCAGGCCTTTTTTGAGTATGTAAACAATACAAAAGAAACTTATCGGTTTATGCCGTTTGTGTCAAAGGGAAATACAAATGATAAAAAAAGATATAAGGAAATATGCAATATTGTTGAGCAGGCCTGTGACGGCGGCCTGAAACTGGCAATAAATCCGGCCAAAGAAGGCGGAACGGTTCTTATTAAAGCCAGTCAGGCTTCAGGTTCGCAGATACATAAAGCCGTCTTGTACATCGGCGGGAAACTGGGCATTAAGTTTAAACCCTGGCAAGCCGTTAAAATAGCAAAGAATATTGGCAATATAGCCAAATTTGCCGGTCCTGTATTGTCAATTGTCTCATTTGTTATGGATGTCAAAGATGTTGCGGATGAAGACAGTAAGGTAAAAAAGATAGAACAGGCCCAGGCTGAATATAAGCAGACATTTGTAAGTATAGCCAATGATTTGGAGCAGCAATATGCCGAACAGATAAATAATTGCTTGTCTGCCTTTACCGATACTTTGAAACTTATAGATGAGGCAAAAAACAATGAACTTGAAGGTAAAAAGAAGAATTCGGCATTCATTGAGGAACTGAATAAACAAAGAAAGGTTCTGGTTGATATACAGGAGGAACTTTTTGGTACCGTTTAATGCATGACCGGTTCGCATATAACCGATATGTGAGTATGTTTTAAACAAGCATAGAAAAAAATTACGAAACCTTATATTTATATTATTATTTGCTAAGCCGCGGAGAAAATTTTTTGGCCGCGGTTTTTTATATGCATATTACCGTCAAACATAAAAATTAATAAGCCTTTAGGCAGATTTTTCAAAACTTTATTTTGCTTAACTTCATTTGCATTTTACATCTGACAGATGTAAATTTTTAATTATTCGACTTATTTTGGTATTATTAAAATATTTGGTAAATACTAATTAGTAAAGAGTTATCGGGATGAGGATTTTATAATATGGAGTTCATCTTGGCTGAATATTTTGATATAATATATGCTGGAATCGGTATATGTTCGGGAAACGGTATTTATTATATCGGTGAGTGGGTGAATAGATATGCGGATAGCCATGCTGACGAATAACTATAAGCCCTTCGTAGGTGGAGTTCCTATATCTATTGAAAGATTGGCACAGGGATTACGGAATCTCGGACATGAAGTTTATATATTTGCTCCCAGCTATGAGGGGCAGGAAGAAGAGCCATATGTAATACGGTACAAATCCAGAAAGAAAAAGCTTAAGGGCGAGTTTGTAATACCTGATATTTGGGATAAGACTATTGAAGAAAAGTTTGCGGTCATACCTTTTGATATTATCCATGTCCACCATCCAATGCTGATGGGGTATATTGCCCAATATCTGCATAAAAAGTACGATATACCGATTGTATTTACCTATCATACCAGATACGAACAGTACCTTCATTATTTGAAACCGTATGATTATATGCAAAATTTCTATATGAGAAATTCAAAAAACAAGCTTCGGGCCATACCGCATAAAATTTTGTGTGACG
>CAZIHC010000152.1:0-6181 GCA_964538605.1 uncultured Herbinix sp.
CTATATATCGTTCTCCCTGCCCGATAAAGGTAGTGGGCTCTACAAGCCAAAGAACTATATCAACTTCCCGGAGTGTTTTTTCCGCCACATTAACCATAAATTGTCCCAGTTTATTCTTTGCCTTATGGATACCAGGTGTGTCAACAAATATAATCTGCCCCCGTTCATCCGTAAACACGGCTCTTATTCTGTTTCTTGTGGTTTGTGGCTTATTCGATGTTATGGCTATTTTTTGCCCGATCAGATGATTCATTAAAGTGGATTTGCCTACATTCGGCCTTCCGATTAATGTAACAAATCCGGATTTTTTATTATTATCGTACATAATCTTCCTCACCCTTGTGCTTTCATATAAATTTCAACAATCAGA
The DNA here is from genome assembly GCA_964538605.1 of uncultured Herbinix sp. GTDB lineage: Bacteria > Bacillota > Clostridia > Lachnospirales > Lachnospiraceae > Mobilitalea. The sequence continues at coordinate 371 of CAZIHC010000152.1, forward strand.
TATTCTGTCTTTCTTTATTATAACTTTACATCATAACATTACATCAGGTTCTTTACTTCATTGAATAATTCACCGCTTTCCTCGACAGCAGTTTCATTACCGATAACGCAAATATAACCTTGGTCCAGGACTGCCCTGATTAAATCGGAGAGTGCACGTATATCTTCCTGCGTTACATTTATAATTTCATCTCTCTCTTTAACCAAATCGTCATAAGTTTGGCCTGCAAGATATATACTTAATGATCTTGCGCCGCTAGCCTGAGGAGTCAAAGGAGTATCAAGGGTGCTTATGGTACCGATTATGCGTTTTAATAATTCCTTTTCGTCTATAGTAAAATTCTTTAAGTATTCAGGAATGTTTTCATAAACGGCATTGGTTTCCTTAAGTTTTGGATCTCTGTAGGAAACAAAATACATATCCCCGTCAACCGCCGAAAAACCGCACATGCACCCGTAGGCTCCTCCTTTTATCCTTATATTGTTCCATAAATAATCATAGCTTAATATAGTCCGCAAAACTTTAAGAGCCCCGGTGTATTTATAACCTTTATTCAGAAAATTCCCTGCTCTGGCCACATACTGAACCTGCATGGCAGCCTTAAAACCTTCGTTTAAACATTTAGGTTTAAGAGGTGCACATTTATATCCTGCCAGCAAGCTCTTTGGTGATTCTTCTTTAAGCCCTCTTGTAAACGGTATAAAGCTTTGTGAAAATAGCTTAAAGCCCTCGTCTTCAGCGGTTATGCTTACCAGAAGCCTGTTTTTAGCAAAAATTATATCTATAAGTTCTTTTAGTTTAGCAATTATGGTGTCTTTCATCAGACCGTAATTTGTGCTTATATCATCTATAAATTCGTAAAATGATATTCCCTGGGTCAATTCTTTAAATAAACCATGCTCGGAATAGTATGACATAGCCCTGTTTACCGCCACTGAATGACCTGAAGACTTAAATCTCATCTGCATACGGGATTTAATTTCATCGATAATTTCTTTAAGACGCTTATAGTCTCTTAAATCTGTACGATAAATCATTTCTTCCGTAAGCCTGAATGATTCAGGTATCTTTTCGTACAAAACTTTAGTTCCTATTTCAAACATAGGCAAATATTCGTTGGTGCCGCCTTTTTGGGCAAAGCTTACAACATTGGTATACAGTCCGCCGGTATGCAGATTAATTTCATTTGTATATTCCGGATAGCTGTAATTTTCGGTATCCACATATCCCAATACAAAAGACAATAAGGATACATAAGGCAGAAGCTCTGCCGGTATGTCCTTTATATCAAACAAAAGCCTGATATAAGCTATTTCATTGGTAAATATATTGTGATGGATAACCTTAACCCCTTCTATATCCTTTTCCTCATTATATATAGGCTGAGGTTTAGGTTCTATATCCTCTCTGGTAAGCATAGGAATTTTCTCAAGTTCATCTCTTCCGGAAGGTTCTTCCTGATATTCCTTTAATTTGACTGTCTCTTCTATTATTCTTTGTATCTCTTCCTTAGACAGGCTTTTTTTGAAATCGGCAAGCTCTTCTTTTAACTTATCTTCACGTATTTTATTAAATCCTGCCTTAGGTTTAAGCACAACAAGAGATGCATGATTATTGTCAAGCAGGTAGTCCTTGATTAATTTTTCGAAATAGCCCGTATTTATCTTTTTCTTTAAATTAGTATAATGAACAGAATCTTTCAGATTTTGGAACAGGTCGCTGTCATCATAAAGCCAGCTGCTAAGCACACGAAGGCCATATATCAGTCCTTTTGGTAATTGGCCATAATCTGCTTCACGATATTGGAATTCAAAGTAGTTAATTGCCGCCTGAAGGGATCTATCATTCAGTCCGTCAGAAGCAAGCTTAGATAAAGTTTCCCTGATTACCGATAAAAATTCATATTTTTTATCCTCATCGGAATTTTTTGCCACAATAGACAATACCGATTGAAGATATTCCACCCCAAACTGACTGAATATGTCTTTGCCTATGCCTTTGTCAAGAAGAGCCTGTTTTACCGGAGCACCCGGTGCATCAAAAAGAACATAATCAAGAATTTGAAAAGCCAGATTAAGCTCTTTTGATTTTGAGTCTCCTATGGCTACGTTAAGGCTCAAATAAGTTTTTTCATCAGGACTTTCTTCCTCACTCAATGAATAAAATGCATCTATTTCTTTAAGAGAATCAAAACTCTTCTGCAGGGGTATCTCGGAATTTATTTTCATATAATCAAAATGAGAAAGGTATGCTTCATCCAGCCAGTTCAGCCGTTCTGAAAAATCCATATCCCCATAAAGGAAAATATAACTGTTAGAAGGATGATAATATGTCTTATGAAATTCCAAAAATTCTTCATAAGAAAGCTTTGGAATAAAATCCGGATCTCCGCCTGATTCGACCCCATAAGGTGTATCGGGAAACAATGAGTTAAAATTTAATCTAATCAGTTGCTGTTCGGGCGACGAAAATGCCCCTTTCATTTCATTATAAACAACTCCGTTGATTTTCAGTTCGTCCTCTTCGCTGTTTAATTCATAATGCCAGCCTTCCTGGCCAAATATTTCTTTTTTACGGTAAATGTTTGGATAAAAAACGGCATCAAGATAAACATGCATTAAATTCTTAAAATCCTGCATATTTTGGCTTGCTATCGGGTAAACCGTTCTGTCCGAATATGTCATGGCATTCAAAAAGGTATTGAGAGACCCCTTAGCCAGTTCTATAAACAGATCTTTCGCAGGAAAATTTTTAGAACCGCATAGCACGCTATGCTCCAGAATATGAGCCACGCCGGTACTGTTTTTCGGCGGTGTCCTGAAGCCTATATAAAACACCTTATTGGTATCATCATTGCTTATCAGGGCTATCTTGGCACCGGTTTTTTTATGCACCAGATATGCTCCCCAGCCGTTTATATCATCCAGTTTTTCTTCCAAAACCAATTGATATTGGGCAGGTATGTCAAACTTCATCCGGTTTCCTCCTACACAAATATTTTACTTTATATTTTTTAAGATATCATCATAAATGACTTTTTATCACAAATAAATAAGAATTCAATATAAATAAGTATGCCAATATATAGTAAGTACTTATTCATAATATCATAATTTTATTTATTTGTCATTTCATAACTTTTTTTGTACATAAGATTATTGTAAATAATAACAAAGAAAGTTTGACTTTTTCCCGTAATTATGTTAAGTTTAGACTATCATTACTAAGAGCGGTAATGGGAATTATTTAAGTTTTAGGAGGCTTTTTAATGAAAAAGGGCACAGTAAAATGGTTTAACGCAAAAAAAGGGTTTGGATTTATCTCAGACGAAGAGGGAAATGATGTATTCGTACACTATTCCGCTCTTTTGATGGATGGCTTCAAAGTGCTTGAAGAAGGCGACCAGGTTGAGTTTGAAGTTGTCGAAGGTGAGAAAGGCCCTCAAGCTGCTAACGTATCAAAGTTATAATCAGGACTATAAGTAATTTTTATATATATAAGTAATATATAAAAAGTTATAAAGTAGTATGATTGTAACGAAAAGGGTGTCAGGTACCATCACGATACCTGACACCTTTTTTATACTATTTTATAAGTCCACTTCATAATTTTATAGATATTCGGGTTTTATAGTAATACACCGTTTGAAGAACACCTGCCTAGACTTATGCATCATAGGTAAGTCTCCTCTTCATTTTTTAGTGTCTGAAATGCCTCATTCCGGTAAATACCATGGCAATTCCGTATTCGTTGCATTTCTTTATAGAATCCTCGTCCCTTACGGAACCGCCGGGCTGAATAATTGCCGTAATTCCGGCCTTGTGTGCGGCTTCCACACAATCGTCAAAAGGAAAGAAAGCATCGGAAGCCAAAACTGCTCCTTTGGTGGCATCCGGTCCGATTAATTCTGCCGCATGCTCTATGGACTGCCTTGTTGCCCAAACTCTGTTTACTTGTCCCGGACCGATGCCTATGGTCTGCTTGTCCTTGGCAAGGGCAATACCGTTGGACTTAACATATTTTACAACTCTCCATGCAAACAGAAGATCTTCCATTTCTCTATCGGACGGAGCCCGGTCAGTTACAACTTTCAGTTCTTCATCCGGTAAAAGCTTACTGTCTATGGTCTGGACAATAAGCCCGCCATTTACTTTCTTAAGATCATATGCCTTTTCATCCTGAGGCACTTCAATATCGGCAAGCTGTAAAAGCCTGATATTCTTTTTGGTCTTTAACAGTTCCAGAGCCTTTTCATCATAAGAAGGTGCTACGACTACTTCCAGGAATATATTCATCATTTCTTCTGCAATATTAAGAGTCAGTTCCCTATTTAAGACTACTATTCCTCCGAAAATCGAAACCTTGTCCGCTTCGTAAGCCTTTTTCCATGCGTCATAAATGTTGTCTGCGCTTCCAACACCGCACGGATTGCCATGCTTGCATGCCACTACGGTGGGTTCTGTAAATTCTTTCAGTAGTTCTAACGCGCCATTGGTATCATTGATATTATTGAAAGATAATTCCTTGCCATTTAATTGAACTGCATCTGCAATAGAACCCCTTCTTTTTCCTATTTCCCGATAGAATGCCGCTTTCTGGTGAGGATTCTCTCCGTATCTCATATCCTGAACTTTCTCAAACGTCAATGTAAGTGTTTCAGGGAAAGATTCATCGTTTCTTTGCTCTCTCAGATAATTGGCAATTAAAGTATCATAAGCCGAAGTATGCATGAAGACTTTTTGCATCAAGTAAAATTTGGTGTCTAAAGTAACTTCACCGTATTCTTTCAGTTCGGTCAAAACCTTATCATAATCTTTAGGGTCGACAACAACCGCCACATCCTGATAATTCTTAGCGGCAGCTCGAAGCATGGTCGGCCCTCCGATATCTATATTTTCAACCGCTTCTTCCCTTGTAACTCCTTCCTTCATGATGGTTTCCTTAAAAGGATAAAGGTTTACAATAACCAGATCTATAGGTTCTATATTAAGATCGGCCAGTTGCTTCATATGAGAAGGATTGCTTCTTATGGCAAGCAGTCCCGCATGTATAACCGGATGCAAGGTCTTGACTCTTCCGTCCAAGCATTCGGGAAAACCGGTAATCTCCGAAACTTCAACTGCCGGAATCTTTGCTTCCTGTAATTTTTTATAGGTACCTCCGGTAGAAATTATTTCAATTCCCAGCTTGTTAAGTTCCCCGGCAAACTCGACTATGCCGCTCTTATCCGATACACTGATCAACGCTCTCATACTTACACTCCCTTTTTAGTTTATCTATACTGATATTAACTTACCTGTTTTTATTATACAACTTATTATTTCTAATCTATCTTATTATATCTGCTAATGTTCAAACAATGTTCAAAATAAATTTCTACTCTAAAACGGATTTTTATATCAAAATTTATATATCCGTTTTTATCTGTATATGGCGCTCCCAAATTATACAGTTGCAAAGCTTTTCAAAGTATACTATAATTCCTATGTTAATAATTTAAGGAGAAGCCATATGCTAAGGTTAAGACGATTTAAAAAAACGGATTTATTGATAGGTGTGGTATTTTTTCTTTTGTTATTATCCGTAGGGGTTGTATTTACCGTAAATTTCAGGCCTTTATACTACCTGGATGTAAAATTGCTTAAAATACCTGAAACTTCCGGTTACCCTAAAGAAGAAATAATTGCCAATTATAATGCATTAATTGATTATTCGTCTCCTTTTTACAGGGGCAGCCTATCCTTCCCGACCTTGGATGCTTCTCCCTCGGGTATCCAGCATTTTAAGGAAGTAAAAGATATTTTTACCCTC
>CAZIHC010000153.1:0-6147 GCA_964538605.1 uncultured Herbinix sp.
TATATGCCGTAGTCTTCTCTCATGTTCTCAAACACGCTGAAAATATCTAAAATTCCGTAACCCCAATCTCTGTTAGGATATACCAGATTAGTCCTTCTTCTTGCTCCACGTATTAAAAAATTTTTCAAAACGTTGCTGTCCATACCCGGATTGTTTCCTCTAACCGTACCCCATTCCAGCATAAGCGCAGCTACTCCTGCCGTGTGGGCAGCGGATACGGATGTACCTGAAAAGGGTTGAAAGGTACGATTTAGGGTAGGTGCCAAGTAATTAACACCCGGAGCGGCTATTTCCGGTTTTACAAAATTATCCCTGGTATATCCCCGGCTGGAGTTGACATACAAATTGTTGTTGGCCGGATTGTAAGAAGTGACTGTTATCGCATAGGAGGTCATTCCCGGTGACAGAACCGTTGTATATATATTGGGCTGTATGAAATAAGTATTTCTTGATATGAAATTGCCCATGGGAAGCCACATATGAAAGCCCGTAGCCAGGTCTCCGTGACCGTAAACATTAAATCTCCATATACCCGGAGAAGCATTTTCAAAACGTATCAATATAAGCTGGTCTCCGGTTTCGGATTCTATGGTATGGTAATTGACATAAAGCATAGTTTTTTCAAAAATAAATGAAATAACCCTGTTCACCCTAAGGGCTGGAGGAATCCTTGGTATATATTCTCCGGAAGGAGATAATATGTCTATCGAATATATTCCGGGAGTATCCCCCCAGAGCTGCATGGAAAAGCCCGTATCGCTTTCATCTACATTCAGTTCAACTGTATTGCTTCCTATTGATGGGTCTATTACTCCGTAATAATGCCTTCCTAAATTGCCTTCGTTTCCGGCGGAAACAATGATTGCTCTGTCAGGCAAATCGGCAATTAAATTTATCATCACACCAAGAGGCGTTCTCCCCATATGTGGCCCCTGAGATGACCCGATACCAAGGCAGATTACCAAAGGCTTGTTCAATTGCCTTGCCACGTCATTACAGTACTGTACGGCCCACATTATATGATTTTCCTGAAAACATACCACATTATCGGGAACCAGAAAAAAATTTCTTGCCGTTTGCTTTGCCTGCCTGAGTTTAACTATTAAAAGATCTGCATCCGGGGCAACACCATAAAAATTTTCTTCTTCCACATCGTTTCCTGCCGCTATTCCGGCTAGCATGGTCCCATGACCGTTTTCGTCCATGCTTGGAACTACCGAAAGAGGATCTTCGGAGGCTAAAGCCTGATTTATCTGTTCTCTGGTATAAATAGTTCCGAAATTGGCATCCGGTGGGGAAGGGCCGGTATTGATGGACTGATCCCATATGGATATAATTTTCGAAGTACCGTCCGGTTTTAGGAATATGGGGTTGGTATAGTCAATTCCTGTATCTATAATTGCAATTATCACCCCTTCTCCCCTTAAATTTAAAGCTGCCGTATTTCGTACATCAAGCACTCTTGATGCCTCGAGGCTGGTTTCATCGGTAAGTCCGTACAAAAATGGTATTTCCGAATACCGTATCGCTGATAAATTTTCATTGAACTGGTTAATCGGTACATGAAGAATAGCATATAATTCGTTCATAACATGAAGATTGGCATTATCAAACAAAGATATCAGTTGCGGATATGTCCTGTATTCGATTATCAGATCAAAGAATTCTTCTCCTATAATTGCCTCTCTGTCCTGTCCGAGCATCGGATACTCCTTTCTTGGATTCATTTAACTATAAATATTTATTTAAATATCTTTTAGAAAGTAAGCCCTCCCCTAAGGGCATCAAAAACATTATATATGTCGAGTATCCCGTAGCCCCAGTCTCGGTTTGGATATACGGCATCTGCATCCCTTCTGGCTCCTCTGATCAGTAAATTTCTCATTTCTACTGTGCTCATATTAGGTATATTGCCTCTAATATAACCCCACTCAAACATCAGCACAGCTATACCGGTAGTATGAGCAGCGGCAACACTTGTTCCGGTAAAGCGGGCAAATCCCCCATCCATGGTAGGGCCAAGTACATTTACTCCGGGAGCTGCAATTTCTGGTTTTATCCTGTTTGTTACGGTAAAACCTCTGCTGGCATTCAGATATAAACTGTCATCGGCATCATTATATGCCGTTACCGTTATAGGATTTAAGGCATTGCCCAAGGTAAGAATGGTTGTATACGGATCTGATCTGATGAAATATGTTCCGTTTGATATAAATCCTTCCATAGGCAGCCAAATATTAAATCCCCTGTTAAGGCCTCCTCTTTCGTAGACATTAAACCGCCATATTCCCGGTGTTGGCCGGTCAAAGCGCATTAAAATAAGCTGCGAACCGCTTTGACTTTCAACCATTTGAAAGTCCACATATATAACCGTTTCTTCAAAAATAAAATTAATTACCCTGTGCTCGTTTCTTCCTACGGCTATTCTGGGTATATATTCACCGGTAGGGGTCAAAATATCAAGAGAATATACATCCGGGGAAGTTCCCCATATTTCCATAGAAAACCCCGGTTCGTTTTCGGCCACATTCAGTTCTACCGTATCATAACCCGTAGTAGCATTTATTCTCCCGCTAAAATGCCTTCTGGCATTCCCTTCGTTTCCTGCAGCAACAATAATACCGATTCCGGGAACAGATGCAGAAATAGATATAAAAGTACTTAAAGTTCCCAAACCGTCATGGGCACCCTGAGAGCTTCCGAGGGCAATACATACGACTATCGGCCGCTGCAACCTCAAAGACACATTAAATAAGTACATAAGTCCCTGCATAATGTCATTTTCCTGAAAACAAACCGCATTTTGGGGAATAAAAAAGAAATCTCTTAAATACCTTTTGGCCTGTTTTAGCTTAACAACCACAAATTCTGCATCCGGCGCAACTCCGTAAAAGCCGCTTTCCTCTACAGCACTGCCTCCGGCGATCCCTGCAATCATGGTCCCGTGCCCTATTTCGTCGGTAGACGGAACAACCGACAAAGGATCTTCGCTCTGCAATGCTTCGTTTATCTGTTCCCTTGTATATTCGGTGCCGTACAACATACCCCGGGGAGGATTGTCACTTGTTATAGTTTGATCCCAAATGGACACAATTCTTGTAGTATTATCTGCATAGCAAAAAATAGGATTGGTATAGTCTATACCGGTGTCAATTATGCCTATCAGGACCCCCTGGCCTCTGAGATTAAAGACAGGTATGTTTCTTAATCTGAAAACCCCGGAAGCTTCCAGACTTGACTGGCTGATTATTCCGAAACAGGTAGGCAACGCCGCATAGCCGTATCTGTATACTATATCCTGTGTTATAAAACTTACCGGTACATGGACAAATGCATACTGCCGGCTAAAAATTTGCACCGTTCTGTCCGGAAACTCCTCAAAAACCGAGGTATCACCGTTATATTCTATAATCAGATCAGCGTATTCTTCGCTAACAATTCTTTCTCTGTCGCCCAGAATCATTTTGGCACCTCATTTTAACATCTATAATATATATATCGTTGAAATAATAAAGTATGTACCTTCAATTTCAGAAAATTATAAATCCGTGAAAAATAATCCGGATACAGCCTAAATCAAGGAAGTTATCGAATTATTATAATATATAGATTTATGTACTTATACGTTAAAAAAATAGTGTAAAAACACATAAAATGTTTTTACACTATTTTTTGATTTTATCCGTATACTCATAAGGAATCGTCAAATGTTTATTTCTATACCATTTGAACTAAACACTTCTAGTTTTTACTTGCCTGCCTTTATCCTCTTTCTGTATCTGAGAAGTACCGGAATACCGGCAAAGATCAAATCTCCGATCAGATAAAAAACAATCAATTCTCTGATATGTCGGCTTTGATTCATATAATTTTTTACTGTTGTCCATACTCCAAGGCCAGTCCAAAGTACCGGTACAATCAGACTCCAAAACCATTTCCTTCTTGTAGACAAAAGTATCTGCAAAACAAAAAACGGCATTATAAATATTAATATTATTGATATGTTATCCCATATGGTCGGCATATGGTTACCTCCTGACAGGCGTTATGCGTTAAACATTACTCTTTCGTCGTTAAATGCTTTAACAATAAGCGATATTATTACCAAAGCTACCAATGCCAGTGACCCTATGGTAATGCCAAATTGCGCCACGGTAAGTTCCCCTAAAAGCAGCTTCTGAATAGCAACGGTTCCGTTATATACCGGTATGGCAAAATACTGAAGTCCTTTATCCCCACCTGCGTTAAACATTGTCATAATACTGCCCAGCATTACCAAAATATATAAAGGAGTCACATAAGTACCTGCCTCTTTTTGTGTCCGGGCATAAACCGCAACAAGAGAGACTAAAGACACATAAAGATAAACCAGAATAATAAGAATTAACAGTAACTGAATTATTTCAACAGGCGTAAATTTTATACTTGTCATACCGCCCATTGCTCCTTGCGATAAATTCTTAAGGCCAATAACCACGGAGATTACATATATGATAGCAGACAGGCCTGTTAAAATTCCAAGGGAAGTCAGTTTACCGAAAACTATCTCTCTTCGTTTAATGGGAGAAAGCAGCATGCTGGCAAGTGTGCCTCTTTCTTTTTCTCCTGTTATTGCATCCATACCAAGTCCCATGGCACTTTGGAAAAGCATGATATTAATCAGGAAAAGCAAAAGCATCGAAAGATATTTGCCGCTTGCTCTGTCTTCATCAACTATAACGGAAGACTCGGGTTGCCTGTCTATATAAAATACCTGAAGCTGTTCGATATTTCCAAGTCTTTGCTCAAGAAGCATCTGCTGATAAGTGTTTAAAACGCTTGCGACAAAGTTGTTTCTTGCGGCAGAAGAATACTCTTCCGAAGGATTATAAAAGGTTTTTACCTCCGGAATGGGATCTCCCGCATTTTTGTAATTATCAATGGTTTCTCTAAATCCTTCATCAAAAACCACCAAAAGGTCTATATCACCGGTTAAAATCCCGTCATTTATTGCTTTAGTATCGTCCGAAGAATTCAAATATGTAATATTGCCTTCAAAATTTACATAATTTAAAACATCAGCCAAATCTTCCGGTGCATTCTGGATATAAACCGTCGGAATATGTTCTTCTATATCCTTTTCCAGATTGGAAATAAGTTTTCCCATAATGCTATACATAACCATAATGAGAACACCGGGGAGGATGAACAGACTTATAATCATTTTTCTGTCTGTAATTACTCTGGTTAATTCCTTTTTAATAATGTTTTTTATCCCTGTCATTATTATTCCCCTTCCTTATTATGTATCTTATATAGTTCAAAGAATGCATCCTCAAGATCGCGGGTATTAGTACTGTTAAGAATTTCGTCCAAAGTACCTTCCAATACCAGATTTCCTTTTATAATTATACCTATTCTGTCACATAATTTTTCGGCTTCGGTCATTATGTGAGTGGAGATAATAACAGTTTTACCCTCATCTCTCATCATCTTTAAATATTCCGTAACGCTTCTTGCCGTAACAATATCAAGACCGTTTGTTGGTTCGTCAAATATAATTACATCCGGGTCATGTACAAGACTTACTGCAATGGAAGCTTTCTGCTTCATACCGGTTGACAGTTCATCAATTTTTTTGTCCTCAAAATCCTTAATTCCAAAATATTCAAACAACTTTTCTCTTCTTTCTTCGATGGTTTTGTCATCCACACCATGAAGTCTTCCGAAAAAGGTAAACATGTACTTAGGCGAGAATTGAGGGTCAAGCTTAATCTCGTTTGTTAAAAAGCCTATTCTCTTTCTTACCTCTTCAGATTCTTTTACCGTATCATACCCGCTTACGCTTATATTTCCCTGAGTAGGTTTAAGAAGGGTTGCAATACAACGAAGAACCGTTGTTTTTCCTGCCCCGTTTGGTCCCAAAAGCCCATAGATTTCTCCGGGTTTAGAAACCAGACTGACCTTATCGACCGCTTTCATCATTTTCTTTTTGGTCTTTTGCTCCATCATTTGCTTTTTGGTTAATTTGTAGACCTTAGTCAGTTCATTGATTTGAATCATATCATCCCACCTAACATATTTTTTAGTAAAAACGTTAAATTGCATTCCCAGTATAATACAATCCAAAATTTAATACAATTTAATATTACAAATTATTCAAATTAA
>CAZIHC010000154.1:0-6077 GCA_964538605.1 uncultured Herbinix sp.
CTTTCAGGAATGATAGGAAAAGGATACAGAAACCAAAATGTAATAGATTCCATTATAAAAAACAAAGCAGTATATTTTGTTGCAACAGGCGGTGCGGGAGCGTTACTGTCCAAATGCATAAAGCAGTCAAAAGTAATAGCGTATGAAGATTTGGGAACCGAAGCAATTCATGAATTATATGTGGAAAACTTTCCGGTTATAGTTGCTATTGATTCAAATGGAAATAATTTATATGAAAATACAGATTTAATTAGTTGACAAAACAAAAAGCTTTTGATATACTAGGTTTGTTTCCGTTAGGTTTTCCCTAACAAAAAAATAAGTATAATTAATTCAGCATTGGAGAAATACTCAAGAGGCTGAAGAGGCGCCCCTGCTAAGGGTGTAGGTCGGCGAAAGCCGGCGCGAGGGTTCAAATCCCTCTTTCTCCGTCAATAAAACAGCGAATCGATTTTTCGATTCGCTGTTTTTTGTTAAAAATATAAATACATTATTGATCAGTCTAATAAGCCTTATTTATGGTTTTGCTTTAATAAGTGGGTTTGCAAAGCTTTGAAGGTTTTGTCACTTATAACGTGTTCCATCTTGCAGGCATCTGCCGAGGCTGTTTGATGATCTACTCCTAATTTTACAAGAAATTCGGTAATAAGCTGGTGGCGCTCGTAAATTTTTTCAGCGATTTTACGGCCTTTTTCTGTAAAAGAAATATGACCTTTATCATCAACGACAATACAGTCTTCATTTTTTAGTCTGGAAAGAGCTCTGCTAACGGAGGCTTTTGATACGTTCATCTCATCCGATATATCTACGGCACGTACAGTATTACCATTCTTTCCGAGAATCAATATAGTTTCAAGATACATTTCACCGGATTCTTGCATTTTATCGCCTCCAACAATCTTTTTTCAATATTTTACACGTTACAAAATCTATAGTCAAGTTTGACAAAATTTACTTGACAGGTTACCTAAGGGTAACTATAATTATGGTAGCAAGTTAGCTATAGGTAACTCATTAAAGAGGTGATTATAGATGATGCCGCTTAATTTGGCTGTACCGGGAGAAGAAAACGTAATCAAAAAAATATACGGAAGTCCTGAGATTAAAAGACACCTGGAAAATCTCGGTTTTGTTGCCGGTGGGAGCGTAAGTATTATAAATGTTCTTAACGGTAATGTAATTGTAAAAGTAAAAGAAGCCCGTATTGCAATTAACGACGAGATGGCCAGAAAGATTATGGTTTGATGATTATTTTTATGGGAGGATATATAAATGAACACATTGCGGGACGCAAAAGTAGGTCAAACCGTTAAGGTTGTAAAGCTGCACGGTGAAGGTGCGGTAAAACGCAGAATAATGGACATGGGTATTACAAAAGGTATTGATATTTATGTTCGCAGGGTTGCACCGCTTGGAGATCCGGTGGAAATTACTGTACGTGGATATGAGTTAAGCATACGTAAAGCAGACGCAGAAATGGTTGAAGTTGAATAAATATTGATTAGGGGAATATCCCCTTATTTTTTGAACACTGAGTTAGCCATGGGTAACTTCAAATTCAGAAAGAGAGGAAAATCATGAGTTTAAAAATTGCTCTTGCAGGGAATCCGAACAGCGGTAAAACAACGTTATTTAATGTACTCACCGGTTCCAATCAGTTTGTCGGTAACTGGCCCGGTGTTACAGTCGAAAAAAAGGAAGGTAAGTTAAAAAAACATAATGATGTAACAATAATAGACCTTCCCGGAATTTACTCACTTTCTCCGTATACATTGGAAGAAGTTATTGCAAGAAACTATCTGATTAATGAACGGCCGGATGTAATTTTAAATATAGTTGACGGTACCAATCTGGAAAGAAACTTATACCTTACCACTCAGCTAACGGAACTTGGAATACCCATAGTGGTTGCCATCAATATGATGGATGTTGTAAAAAAGAACGGTGACAATATCAACACGGCAGAACTTTCCCGTAAATTAGGATGCAAGGTTGTTGAAATTTCCGCTCTTAAGGAAACCGGTATAACAGAGGCAGCAAAGGCTGCAATTGAAGCGGCAAAAGATTCCGAAATTGTCTATAAACATATTTTTTCGGAACCGATTGAAAATGCTTTAATCCGGATCCAAAAATTAATTGAAAGTAAAGTACAACAAAAGCAGCTTCGCTGGTATTCTATCAAAACCTTCGAGCGGGACGAAAAAATTTTGGAAATACTCAAACTTTCAGAGAATGAACTTAAAAAAGCGGAAGAGATTATTAAAACAATCGAAAGTGAAATGGATGATGATTCGGAAAGCATAATAGCCAATGAACGTTATTTTTACATAGCTTCTTTAATTAAAGATTGCTATAAGAAAAAAAATACCGGCCATTTATCTGCTTCCGATAAGATAGACAGAGTAGTGACCAACCGATTTTTGGGTCTTCCGATTTTTGCTTTAGCTATGTTTCTTGTTTACTGGATATCCATGGTCGGTATAGGTGTGGCTGCAACCGATTGGGCAAACGACGGACTGTTCGGAGAGGGGTGGTATCTCCTTGGAATTGGAAGAAGCAAATATGAAGAAGTTTTAGGAGAATATACGGATGCACTTTATGCCGTAAATGCATTTTATGAGCTGGATATCGAAGCGGAAGATTTTAATGCAGATATCGTACTTGCCGGAATGAAAGCTGTTTCGGGAAAAGAAACAGGTGTTGCATATGTAGAAGACGAAGAAACCCTGGCTTTACAGGAAATGACCGTATATTATGACAAGATTCCGGAAGATGCCGATGCAAAAACCACAATAGGAATGTCATATCTGGATGCCGTTGCTTATTTTGAGAAAAAGGGTTTTAAAGAGCCGGACCCTGCAGATTACGGTATCTGGGTTCCTGGTATACCGGTGCTGGTAAGCAACGGACTGGAAAAGACAGGTGTGGCAGAATGGCTTTCTGGCTTGATCAATGACGGTATCGTGGCCGGTGTCGGAGCCGTTCTCGGATTTGTACCCCAGATGTTTGTACTGTTTTTCCTCCTTGCTTTTCTTGAAGCCTGCGGATACATGGCACGTATAGCCTTTGTTCTTGACAGAATATTCCGTAAATTTGGGCTTTCGGGCAAGTCATTCATTCCGATGCTGATCGGTTCAGGTTGTGGTGTTCCGGGTGTGATGGCTTCCCGTACAATCGAAAACGAACGGGACCGTCGTATGACGATTATGACCACCACCTTTATTCCATGCGGTGCAAAAGTTCCTTTTATTTCCATGATAGCCGGTGCTATTTTCGGTGGAAGCGCATGGGTATCTACTTCTGCTTATTTTGTAGGTATGGCTGCCATTATTATTTCCGGTATTATGCTAAAGAAAACAAAAATGTTTACCGGAGACCCTTCTCCTTTTGTTATGGAGCTGCCTGCCTATCACTGGCCTGCCCTTAAAAATGTGCTTCGTTCCATGTGGGAACGAGGATGGTCATTTATAAAGAAGGCAGGAACCATAATTTTGCTTTCTACGATTTTTGTTTGGTTTACAACCCGTTTTGGATTTGTGGACGGAAGCTTTAGGATGCTTGCCGAAAAAGAATTGAATATGTCTGTCCTAGCTGTATTGGGAAGCACTATTGCATGGATATTTAGACCTCTCGGATGGGGTAACTGGCAGTCTACTGTTGCTTCATTAACCGGCCTGATAGCAAAAGAGAATATAGTTGGTACTATGGGTATTTTGTATGGTAGCGGGGAAGCAACGGTTTATGAAACCATAGGCTCGGTATTTACTCCTATAACCGGCTATTCATTTCTGGTATTCAATCTTCTTTGTGCTCCATGCTTTGCAGCTATCGGTGCAATTAGAAGAGAGATGAATAACGCAAAATGGACCTGGTTTGCCATAGGATATCAATGCTTCTTTGCCTATGCTGTATCACTGATGATTAATCAGTTTGGTTTATTATTTACAGGTGACTTAAATACAGGCGGAATAATTGCCTCATTGGCATTGCTGACACTGGTTGTATATATGCTTTTTTTTAAAAGATACGACCAACCAAACAAACTCTCAAAAGCAAGAGCTTAAGGATGATTAACGGCAAAGGAGCTGATCGGAATGAATTTTATTATAAGTAATTTAGCAACTATAATTGTAGGCCTTATACTTGTTGCCATTGTTGCGGGTATCATAATACACATGCGAAATGACAGAAAAAAAGGAAAATCCTTATGCGGAAGCAAGTGCAGTTCTTGCCCGATGGGAAGCACCTGTCATAAGCATTAGAAAGAAGCGGAAAAGATGGCAAGGTCTAAAAGGGGAATAATGTTATGTATAAAACTGTTGTTGGTATAGACGGAATGGTCTGTTCTATGTGCGAAGCACATATTAATGACGCTGTGCGAAGAGCGTTCTCAGTAAAAAAAGTTTCATCATCTCATAAAAAGAAACAGGCTGAGATAATAAGTAAAGAAAAACCGGATGAAGAAGCTTTACGAAAAGCCATAAATGAAACAGGATACAATGTACTGTCGATAAAGACTGAACCTTATGAAAAGAAAGGATTTAACTTCTTTAAAAAAATAAGTCGGAAAATTTATTGAATTAAATTATATTTTTAACTAAAAAACACCAACCACTTTAATATTTATAATTATTTATAATTAATTATTAGAAGAACTCTGATACGATAATTTATCGCATTCGGAGTTCTTTTTATGCCTTTCTTTTAGTCAATTTATCAGAACAATCAAATATTTTAAATTAAAAAACGGTATATAATTGCTCTGCTATAAAAAATGAAATTTTATAAAGAGTATTGAAAAAAGAATTTATATAAATCATAATGTAATTATATTGTTTAAAAGTGCATTTAGAACTTATATATTAAATCTTAAGGAGGCAAAAATGAGGAAAAAGGGTTATTTTCTCTTAGTACTGATTTGTCTTTTAATCGGATTGACATATATATCATGCACAAAAAAACAGAATATTGCGGTAGAAAATGAATATACATCTGAATATGATTACTTTAAAGACGATGAATCAAATGATGAAGAAGCAAATGAGGAATTAAATGAAACAGCAGATGAAGACATAAAGAAAGATAAAAATGCGGATGAAGAATCTTCTCTTTCCATACGGGATATTCCGTCCGTAGAGCTTATTAAAGAATTTAGCATAGGCTGGAACCTGGGAAATACTTTGGATGCTACGGGAAGTTCTTTGCTAAGCAGTGAAGTTTCCTGGGGAAATCCTTATACCAAGAAAGAAGTATTTGATGCCGTAAAGGATGCAGGTTTTAATATTGTAAGAATACCCGTATCATGGGGAAAACATTTAGGTCCTGCACCGGATTATAAGATACATGAAGAATGGCTTGACAGGGTAAATGAAGTGGTAGATTATGCAATTGATAATGATTTATATGTAATTATAAACATGCACCATGAAGAATGGCATTTTCCATCATATGAGAATTTTGAAAATGCAAATGTCATTTTGACATCCGTTTGGACACAAATTGCCGAACGCTTTAAGGATTATGATGAGCATCTTATATTTGAAGGAATGAATGAACCCCGGATGAAAGGCACACCGTTTGAGTGGACAGGAGGAAATGCCGAAGCCAGAGATGTTGTAAATAAACTTAACCAATCTTTCGTAGAAACAATCAGGGCATCAGGAGGCAATAACCCGTACCGGCATCTGATGATACCGACCTATGCAGCATCAGCTGATCCTAAAACATGGACAGATTTTATAATACCGGATGATGAAAAAGTTATTGTATCAATACATGCATATACTCCTTATAATTTTGCCCTGAATAAAAACGGAACTTCCGTATGGAGTCCGGACAACCCGAGTGATACAGATGAAATAGATAATTTAATTAATAATATATATGAATACTTTATCAGCAACGGTCATGCCGTAATTATAGGAGAGTTTGGGGCTATGGATAAAAATAACCTTCAGGATAGGGTAAACTGGGCCCGTTATTATGTTCAAAAGGCAACCGAAAAAGGTATACCGTGCATTTGGTGGGATAACGGAGCATTTACAGGTAGCGGTGAGTTGTTCGGGTTATTGGACAGA
>CAZIHC010000155.1:0-5930 GCA_964538605.1 uncultured Herbinix sp.
TGTTACTTCTTTGGGCAGTCCTTACGGCTTTTATAATAGTCGGTGGATGCTCCAAAAAAGACAAGAATGTTTCAGATGTAAATACCGGCATTAGCCAATCAAATGAAGATAACGCCTCTTCATCTGAAGAAGATTCTGAAAATGTAGAATCAAAAGACAGCAATGAAACGGCAAACGACGAAAAAAGTGAAACAAACGACAGCAACAATGATGCGTCACAAAATGAGCAAACTGAAGATAATAAAGATAAAAATACAGAAGCCGAAAAAGAAGAAGTACCTGTAAGTGAGGTACCATTGGTTGAAGGCGGAATAAAGGGAATATTTGGCCAGCATGATTTGCTTGCCGGTACTTGTATCAACGGATTTGTTATTAATACTTTTTCCGATCACATCTTGGAGAATTATAACAGTATTACCCTGGAAAACGACATGAAACCGGAAGCTATATTAAATCATCAAAAAAGTATAGAAGCCGGAGATATTGTTGTAGAGTATTCCCAAAATACAATCAAGCAATTGGATTGGGCTAAGAGTAACAATCTGAAAGCAAGAGGCCATGTCCTTGTATGGTACAGCCAGACCCCTAACTGGATTTTTTATAAGGATTTTGATACAAGTAAGGGACTGGTTGACAGAGAAACTATGCTTGCCAGAATGGAAAGCTATATAAGGCAGAATTTTGAACTGCTGGAAAAACTGGGGTACTCAGATATGTTTTATGCTTATGATATAGTTAATGAGGCAGTCCTTGATGACGGTTCGTTAAGAGATTGTCTTTGGAAACAGGTTATTGGGGACGATTATATCTGGTATGCGTTTTACTATGCCGACAAATATGCTCCGGAACATATAAAACTGTATTACAATGACTATAATGAGCAATTTAAAACCGCTTATATAATTAAGCTGGTAAAAACTTTGGTCGATGAGAACGGCAGGTACTTAATTGACGGTATCGGTTGTCAGGCCCACTTATATACAAAGGATTCTATTGAAGAATACATAAAAACACTGGAAGCTTTCAGCGCCACAGGATTGGATGTTCAGATAACAGAAATCGATGTCAGCCTGGGAACCTGGCAAAATATCCTTCAGCCTACAGAGGAAAATCTGAAAGAACAGGGAAGATATTATTATAACCTCATCAAAAAAATAATTAGCGGTAAAATGATGGGAACTATCAATATAAGCGGTATTACTTTCTGGGGCATTTCGGACGGAGCATCATGGAGAAGAGACCGCAGCCCTCTGTTGTTTGATTTGGAATTCAAACCCAAATATGCATATTTCGGAGTTGTGCAGGATTACGATCATGCCGGTTTTAATTAAATCAAAAATGTGTTTTGATCAAATCTAACTTTTTAATTGTCTGTTCTCTTTTATAATATGCGTTTACATAAAAGCTAAATCTGCTGTGATTGAGTGGGATAGCCGGATGTTAAAAATCCGGTAATGTTATCAATCACAGCAGATTTTTTGTGTAATTGGATATAAAAAACTTATATTATAAAAATTATTTTACATTTAATAGGTTTTATAACCTTTTTTCGGGCCGGTTTGCTGTTATTAAACAGGTAAGCCGGTTTTTTGAATAAATTCCAAATATATACAGATAATATATTCCAAATGGTTATTCTCAAATTTTATTTGGAGGAGTTTGCCGTGAATGAGGGACTTGTAGTTGTTGTACGGGCTATAATCAGTTTTTTTACTTTGCTTATTCTCACAAAGCTTTTGGGAAAGGAGCAAATCAGCCAATTAACATTTTTTGATTATATACTGGGTATTACGATAGGTTCAATTGCATCGGAAGCAACTGTAGACTTATCAAGCAGGACATGGCCGCATTTTATAGGCTTGGTTTCATGGGCAGGACTGGCTTATTTAATGCAATTTATTACATTAAAATGGAGGTATGCGGCAAAATTAATAGAAGGAGAACCGACTATAGTAATAATGAACGGAAAGATTATGGAAAATGTTCTAAGAAAGATGAAATTCAGAATTTCTGATATCTTAACTCTTCTTCGCAATCAGGGAATATTTGATTTAAACGAGGTAGATTATGCCATTCTGGAGCCCAACGGCAGTTTATCTGTTTTAAAAAAAGCGGAATATCTGCCCTTAACCCCCAAGGATATGAATATACCGGTAAAACCGTCAGGTATCAGTACAGAACTGGTTTATGACGGGGTCCTTATTGAAGAAAATTTAAGACAAATGAATAAAGACAAGAAATGGCTTATGAATCAACTTAAGAAATATGGAATAAATGATATTTCGGAAGCATTTTTGGTTACATTGAATGATGCAGGTAGTTTATATGTAGATAAATATAAAGATAATATCAAAAAGGTAAAAGATATAGGTGACTATAAAGGTCCGCATTAGGAGGCCGGTTATGAGAAAATTTTTGATTTATGCAATCCCTATTGCTTCATTGGTAATATTTATCTTAATAATGCAAAGCGGTAATATTCTTAAAAAACCTATCGGGAATAATGACAATTTTCCTCAGGCGATAAACGATTTGATAGAAGCTGTAGAAAAAGAGAAGTGGGATGTGGCAGACCAAAAGCTTGACAATTTAGAAGAAGCATGGAAAAAAGTATCTAAGAGAGTTCAGTTTAGTTCCGAAAGAGATGAAATTAATAAAATCAATGCATGTATTGCAAGACTTAAAGGTGCTATTATGGCAAAAGAAAAATCAGATGCCTTAATGGAACTATACGAAGCCTTTTATCATTGGAAAGATCTGGGCAGATAATAATACCGTACAGTATACCTGTTTTAATATACTTGCATTCCGTGTATTTCTATTTTATTATTGAAATAGTACAAATTTTTACGGTATT
Source organism: uncultured Herbinix sp. (assembly GCA_964538605.1). Lineage (GTDB taxonomy): Bacteria > Bacillota > Clostridia > Lachnospirales > Lachnospiraceae > Mobilitalea. The sequence continues at coordinate 2,858 of CAZIHC010000155.1, forward strand.
ATCGAAAAGATACAAGATATGTAAATCGATTATATTTGTTATAAATAAAAGAAAGTTTATTAGTCTGGAGATTTATATGAAGAAACTTGTAATTGGCATATTGGCGCATGTGGATGCAGGTAAAACTACTCTGGCGGAAAGTATCTTATATCTATCTGGAAGTATAAGAAAATTGGGCAGAGTTGATCATAAAAATGCATTTTTGGATAATAACGAACTTGAACGGGCAAGAGGAATAACAATTTTTTCTAAACAGGCAAGATTTTCCTATAAAGATTTGGAAGTTAACCTGCTTGATACTCCCGGCCATGTGGATTTTTCGGCAGAGATGGAGAGGACACTTCAGGTTTTGGATTACGCCATCTTAGTTATAAGCGGCAGTGACGGTGTGCAGGGACACACGGAAACATTATGGAAGCTGCTTACCCGCTATAAAATCCCGACTTTTTTATTTATAAATAAAATGGATCTTCAAGTAACAGACCGAAAAACTTTGATGAATGAGGTAAAAAAGAAACTGGATGAAGGCTGTATAGATTTTACGGACGATAGCGATGAAGTCTTTATGGAAAATGTGGCCATGTGTGACGAGAAGCTTCTTAATAAATATATTGATTCCGGAAGTATTGACGACAGCGATATTATTGACCTGATTGCTCATAGAAAAGTATTTCCTTGCTATTTCGGTTCTGCATTAAAAATTGACGGGGTAGAAGAATTTCTGGACGGAATTAATTGCTATACCAGACCAAAGCAATATCCGCAAGCTTTTGGGGCCAAGGTATATAAAATAACGAGAGATGAACAGGGAAACAGACTTACCCATTTAAAGGTTACCGGGGGCAGTTTGAAGGTTAAGATGCCTTTAACTAACCGGAAAGAATACGGAACTGACAATGTAAATATAACCGCTTCTTATAAGCCTGAAGAAATATGGGAAGAAAAAATAGACCAAATACGAATTTATTCCGGAGCAAAATATGAAACGGTGGAAGAAATCCAAGCGGGTGAAGTTTGTGCGGTAACCGGTTTAACCAGAACTTATCCAGGTGAAGGACTTGGTATAGAAAAAGATTTGGATATGCCGGTTTTAAAACCGGTTCTTACCTATCAGCTGATACTTCCGCCTGCATGTAACGCATTCAGTATGTTGTCAAAACTAAAGCAACTGGAGGAAGAGGACCCGACCTTACATATTGTATGGCATGAAAAACTTCAGGAAATACATATTCAGTTGATGGGCGAAGTGCAGATTGAGATCCTAAAATCTCTTATACTGGAACGTTTTAACGTTGAAGTGGAATTCGGGCCGGGAAACATTTTATATAAAGAAACCATACTGGAGCCTGTAATCGGGGTCGGTCATTTTGAACCCCTCAGACATTATGCGGAGGTGCATCTTCTTTTAGAACCACTTAAGCCGGGCTCCGGTTTGGTTTTTGACAGTGCCTGCAGTGAAGATGTTTTGGAACGAAGCTGGCAAAGGCTTATACTAACCCATTTACAGGAAAAGGAACATTTAGGGGTTTTGACAGGCTCACCTATAACGGACATGAAAATAACCCTGGTTGCAGGCCGGGCTCATTTAAAACATACCGACGGCGGTGATTTCAGACAAGCAACCTATCGGGCTGTCCGACAGGGTTTAAAAAAGGCAAAAAGCGTTCTTCTTGAACCCTATTATTCGTTTAGATTGGAAATACCTGCCGAAAGTGTCGGAAGAGCCATGACGGATATTCAAAGAATGAACGGAAGTTTTGAACCGCCGCAAGTTAACGGCGATATGGCTGTCCTTTGCGGTTGGGCTCCTGTTGCCACCATGAACGGATATCAGGTGGAAGTCAATGCCTATACCCACGGAAAAGGCAATCTGTTTTGCACTCCGGAAGGATACAGGCCTTGTCATAATCAGGAAGAAGTAATAGCTAAAATCGGCTATGACAGTGAGCTTGATCCCGACAATCCGACCGGATCGGTCTTCTGTTCCCATGGGGAAAGCTTTATAGTAAGCTGGGATCAGGTTGAGAAATTTATGCATATTGAAAATAATATGAAAGAACTTTTCCCGCAAAACAGTAATTATGTTTTGCAAAATTCAGAAAAGGATATAAAACCTGATAAGACTTCAGGCAATAAAAAAGATTTTTGGGAAGAAGAAAAAGAGCTTGAGGAAATATTTACACGGACTTACGGGCCAATAAAGCAAAGCGCCGTATACACACAAAGCAGGCTTGGGTATGAAAAAAATCCGTATAAAAAAAGTAATTGGGATTATAAAAAAGTTCACGGTAGTATACCAGGAAATAAGAACATTAATAAACCGGTCAAAGAATATCTTTTGGTTGACGGGTATAACATTATTTATTCATGGGACGAACTTAGCGAACTGGCCAAGGATAATATGGATGCGGCAAGATACAGGCTGATGGATATTTTGTGTAATTATCAGGGATTTAGAAAATGTACCGTAATCCTGGTCTTTGATGCCTATAAGGTAAAAGGGGGCCTTGGATCAGTACAGGATTATCATAATATCCATGTCGTTTATACGAAAGAAGCCGAAACGGCAGACCAATATATCGAGAAAGTAACCCATGAAGTTGCTAAGGACAATCATGTGGTAGTTGCCACTTCAGATGCTATAGAACAGATAATAATATTGGGAAAGGGTGCAACAAGGCTTTCTGCAAAAGAATTTAAAGAGGAAATAATGCGGGTAGAGAATATAATAAGGCAGGACTATCTTAACAAGTATTCAAAGGGTAAGGCTTATATTGGTGAAAAAATGCCCGATAATATCATAGGGGAGGATTAAATTAGAAAACTTTATAATCTATATGAGTATTTGATAATACTTAAAAAGATTATTTTAAGTATTAATTGATATAAAATAGATTGACAGTTTATAAAAATCGTATACGATATATATAATATTGGCATTAATGCATTAAAGTTTTAAATCGGTAAGGCGCAGGTCAAAGACAAGGATGGAATTTATGATATTTGAAAACATTTACTTTCATAATGTAGAAGAACTTGAAAAATGCGAAAAAGGCTATCGGATGTACAGAAT
>CAZIHC010000156.1:0-5896 GCA_964538605.1 uncultured Herbinix sp.
AATTTCTTTGAAAGATTAAGCATAGACTTGCTGACCGATATGGGCAAAAACAGATAATCCTTAAACCAGGTACCCAGTGTAATATGCCATCTTCTCCAGTATTCGGTAATAGATTTTGAAAAATAGGGCCGCTCGAAGTTTTCTGCCATTCGGATTCCTAAGACTTCGGCCACACCTATAGCTATATCTATACCTCCGGTAAAATCCGCATAAAGTTCTATGGCATAAAAGAACATGCCAAGAAGCACATATACCCCTTGGTATTCGTCGGGATTTTTTACAATGGTATTAACTGCAATAAGAAGCCTGTCCGCAACCACCAGTTTCTTAAAATAGCCCCAAAGTATCCTTTGCAGGCCAAAAGATACTTTTTTAGAAACAAACTTGTGAGGCCCGAACAAGGTTTTTTCCAAATCATCATAACGGTTTATAGGTCCCTGGATTAGCTGAGGAAAGAATGATACAAACAAGGCCAGTCTGAACATATTTTTCTGAGGAGCATACTTTTCCCTGTAAACATCAATAATATACCCCATGGTCTGAAACGTATAAAATGATATACCCAGGGGCAGGACAAAACCTAAAGTCGGTATATTTACATTAATTTTAAGTAAGTCAAATACAGAATTTATATTAAGGACTGTAAAATTGTAATACTTAATTACCGCCAGTATTCCGAAATTGAGCACCAGACAAAAAGCAAGCCAGTATCTTTGCTTTTTCTTAATCTTTTCCTTATAGGCCTTTCTTTCTTCTCTTGAGAGAGTTTCTTTATTGATTTTAATGTACTCATATCCGATTTTCTGAAGTTTTCCTATCCTTTGGCCTGTAAAATAGGTTGATACGGTAGTAGCCAGGATATATACCAGATATTTAACTCCCGCAAAGGCGTAAAATACATAGCTTGCCGCAAGAAGCAGCATCCATTGAAGTTTTTTGGGTATTATATAATAAAGTACAAACAGTACGGTTGCAAATAGAATAAATTCAAACGATGTAAACAGCATAAATACTCTTGTTATTCATCCTCCTGAAGCCTTTTAATAAGCTCATATATAGCTTTTGCGGAGTTAAAATTCTCCGGTACAATCTCTTCTACCGGAATACTTACGTCAAATTCCTCGCTTAATTCCGATACCAGTGTTACTATGTCAAATGAATCAATTATTTTATCGTCTATCAGGCTTGTACAGTTTTCAAAGTCAATATCAGGATGCAGGCTCTTTAAAATTTCAATTATTTTCTCCATATCTTTTCTCCTGTTTCATTTAATTTTTTCATTATGAATTAATTAATGATCAATAATATCTCTTTTTAGTTCTTATAGATCTCCCAATATCAATTCTTAATATAAATGCAAACTTCTAAACATTATTATTGAAAAATCTATTCATTTAAACTTTTCAGAAGTACCCGGTCTATTTTTCCGTTTGCCGTAAGGGGCATTCTGTCAAGTTTCTTTGTCAGATTTGGTATCATATATCGGGGAAGCTTGTCTTTCATATAAGCTGCCACATCTGCTTCGGAAATATCCCCGACATAATACAGAATAATTTTTTTTGTAATATCATCAAATATGCAGCATGCCGATTTAATCTCCGGGTACATGTTTGCCACCGTTTCAATCTCTCCCAGTTCTATCCTGTGCCCCATATGTTTTATCTGATTATCTTTTCTGGACACAAAGACCAGCTCGCCCCGTTCGTTGTATTTTCCCAGATCCCCTGTCCTGTATATAAGCTCAGGATAGGAATTGTTTAAGGGGTTTTGGACAAATACTTCCGAAGTTTTTTCAAAATTGTTGTAATAACCGAGGGTCAATGAGGTCCCCCGGATGCAAATCTCTCCCACTTCACCTTCCTTTACCGGCTTATTTTCTTCGTTTAAAAGTATTATATCCGTATTTTTAAACGGCCGTCCTATAGGGATAGCTTCGTCAAGTTCAAAATCCCTGTCCACTTCAAAATAGCAGGACATTCCTGTACACTCTGTAGGCCCGTATAAGTTTATAAACCTTGCATCAGGCAGGTACTTTCTCCAAAGTTTAAACTGCTTTATAGGAAAAACTTCACTTCCGAATGCTACGGTTTTTAAATATTTAGGGACCGCTTTTTCAAAAGTTCCGAAGGATGAGATTATGGTAAGGGCGGAAACAACCCAGCATATGGTGTTGATTTTCTTTTCATTCATAAATTCCACAAGCTTTAAAGGGAACATAAATAAATGCTTCGGGATTATATAGGTGGTGGCCCCGTATTTTAAGGTAGAATATAACTCCTTAAGGCAAGCATCCACATAAAGGGGTGTCTGATTGCCAAAAATTGAATCCTCATCAATTTTAAGCACTGCCGTAAGATTATCTATATAATCGATAACCGACCTGTGGCAGGCTACAACCCCTTTCGGAATCCCCGTAGACCCCGATGTGAACACAATATATATGGGATCGGTATCTATCTGTTTTTCTCTTATGATGTTTAACACTTTCTCGTCCGGGCTTGTCTTTATTATCTCATCATAAAGATATACATTCCCTTTGAAATCAAAAGTATCCAAAACCTTAACGGTTTCATGGTCACATATAACGGCTCTCGGTTTGACATTTTCGAAAATCAGTTCAATCCGGTGCCTTGGCATTTCTTCATCTATAGGGACATAAAAACAGCCGGCATAAATCACTCCGTAAAATGTTATTATGGTGTTTGGGTGTTTACCCATAAACACCATTACCGGTTCTTTGTAATGTCCCTTACTATAAAGATATGTTCCTATAGACCTTGAATTATTATATACTTCTTTAAATGTAACCTCGGATGTGTCATCGGCATAAGCGATTTTGTCAGGCACTTTTCCTATTATATTTTCCAGATATTCCAGTACATTGGTTTGCATAACCTGTTACCTTCCTGTTTATACGGTAATTAGTAAATTTCAAAGTAAAACTGAATGTATTGGGATTATTCGTATTATTTCAAAATACGTAATGTATAAATTGAATTATGTTATAAGATTGGAAAATTCCCTTCTTATGGGTCTTTCGCATTTGTTTATACAGCACATGGCAAGCACTTCCAGAGCATCGATAAATCCTGGGCCGATATCGGCTGTCCTCTTTAGCAGTGAAAGTTCGGTACATCCTAAGATTATCGTATCGGCTCCCTTACTTAAAAGTTCATCATTGGCTATTTTAAAATTCTCCATATCAACCGGTATTCCGGCTTTTACATTATTAAATATTATATCCGAAATATATTTTTGCCCAATTTTTGAAGGAATAACAGGATTTATACCATTTTCATGCAATTCTTTTTGAAACAGGTTACTTTTTATTGTCCCTTCCGTGGCCATTATTCCCGCACTTTTTACTCCCCGGTTTTTTAAATACCTTACGGTTTCTTTTATAATGTGAATTATAGGAACTTTAATGCTTTCTGATAGTTCCCTGTAAAAATAATGGGCGGTAATACATGGAATGGCGATATAATCGACTTCCATTATTTCCAGTGTTCTTGCTGCTTCCTTTAAATGGGGCAAGGGGCTGTCGGTGCTTTTGCCCAGTATATATTCTGTCCTGTCAGGAATTGAGGACTTGCCGATTATAATCATATCCAAATGTTCCTGATCTTTGTTGGCATCGGTCATCCGGCAAATCAGTTCATAAAAATAAGCAGTAGCAAGCGGTCCCAAACCGCCTATAACACCCAATTTTTTCGGCATATGCTTCCCTTCCCGACTTTCATGGCTTTTCAAATCTTTAAAAATGAATATCCCGATTAATTATATATATGATATGATTTCGATTATTTATACCCCGCTTATTTTTCCGGTGTTCTTGGATATAAGGATTTATCAAAAGTATAATAATTGTTTCCTCTTAATTTTGTTAATTCTTCCACTTCCGCATCCGTAAGCATAAAGGTTTGCCGCTTATCTTTATTCGGGCATGAATCAAAATGATACCAACCGTCACCGCAATTGATAAGATTCCAAAAATGTTCGGTCTTTCCTCCGACTCTGGTTACACGCATATTATCGATTCCTGCCCTGGTAAGCAGTGCTTCTGATACCGCATAATACGTAAAGCAATCTCCCATTCCGGTTACTATTCCTCTGTATGCTTCCTTTCTCCAGTCCGATTTGTCTGAGGAACCGGTGTACGCCACATTTTTCTTGATCCACCGATATATTTCCCATGCTATTTCTCTTTTTGTCATACCTTCCTTGGTAATCTTTGCAAGGATTTTGTCCGCCTTTTCATTGAGCATTTCATCTGTTACTGTAAGAGGCAATACCGTAATGGTTGCCGTTTCTTTTGCTATATTTCCCGATGAGTCTTCTGCAATATAATAAACCTTGTATGTTCCTGCCTTATTAAGGTTTACATTGCTTGAATCCACCTGAAAACTTAACTCCTTATCTTTGTTGTCTGTTACCCTGACACCTTTTTTATATGAAATTTTATCCCCCTCATAAACAGTTTGATTCTGTATACCCGAAAAAACGGGAGGCTCCGTATCTTCTTTTACTGTAAACTTTGTTTTTACTTCCGATTTATTACCGTAAGAATCCTCAAGAATTATTGTAATTTCTTTTGTTCCCAGAGTATCAAAGTCAGGCTCATCTGCAAAAGTAACTTTTACATCCGACGCGTCATTGATATCCTTAACAAAATCCTCTGCAGACAAAATCTCTCCTTTCCAGACTTCTTTATCTATCGGTACAGCCTTAGGAGGTGTGGTATCTACTACTTCAATATTCGAATCCACAACCCGGCTGTCCACTTCTAGTTGAATAGTATGAACTGCCGGTTTGCTGATATCAAGTTTTGACAAATCGGATAAAATATTCACTTTTAATTTCCTGTCGTCTACGAAATCCGATGCTTTTATATTAAGTATTGTTCCTGCTTCAACCTGTACGGAACTTTTTACATCCAATACCGTCAGTTTGGAACTTATTACAGTCCGGTTATTGCCCATATCTTCCAGTATTATATTGACATCTTTCTCTCCCGGAGCAGATGTATCGGGTTCCTCTTCAAAATATGCTCTTACATCTGTTGCGTCACTTATATTTGTAATAAAATCGTAAGCTGTTAATTTTTCATTTTTTAAAGCAATAACCGATACCGGATCAGCCTTTGGCGCTACCGTATCTACAATTTCCAACTTTGATTTATAAATACGCCCGTTAACTTTTATTTCTATTTCATAATCTCCTGGAACATTCAGATTAATGTTATTTATATCAGTAACGAAGCTGCCGCTTTTTCGTTTGTTCGCAAGAAAATCTTTTATACTTATATGTCCTGTACCTGCTTCAACAGTTACTGCTTTTACAACAGCAGGTTTCATTTTCATGTATGCTAAACTAACTACAAATATCAATGCCAATAGGCTCAGCAACATTATAAAAACCTGTATCTTTCTTTTTCTTCTTCTATTTCTCATTGTGCCTCCAAATTTATTCAGTTATTTCTATTTTTCCCAATATGTGCTAGTATATAATAAACTTAAAATTAGTAATTGTCAATATGACGATTTTTTATAATCCAATAATATTATTTGATGCTTAAATTGCTTTTATAAAATCATATAATTAAAGCCTTTATTTTCTTGTATGCGACATTATTCACCTTTTTTCAACATTTTGCATATGATAAAGAAAAAAGGAGTTGAGCAGGTGTGAGTTGCTGTAATTGGGGATTTAGGCGTAACAGATATTCTGACAGATTCGATCCTTATGATCCTTACAACCGGTACGGAAGAAGAAGAGATATACACAGGCCTTACAGATACAGAAGCCTTTACAGAGACGGCTATTTAAACTGTCCAAGCAGGAAATGCGGTTATTATGATTACCGGGATTATTACAAATAAGATGGCTCCTTTGAAAG
>CAZIHC010000157.1:0-5872 GCA_964538605.1 uncultured Herbinix sp.
GAGTCACTTCTTTTTTATCATGTTTGGGCAATTAATTTTACAACTTACCATTATTTTAATATAAGTGAAAAAGCATATGCATAAATTTAAATTTAAATGTAAATATATGCATACAATAAAATCAATAGTTTATGTTAGAAGTTATAAATACTCATTACTTACGGTTATAGGATAAATTTCCTAATTAATAAGATAGGAAAATCTTGCGAAATTCCTATCTTATTAAATATCAAGTAATCTATTGTTTTTATTTATAACTGTGAACCTATAAAATAAAATCCTCTGCTTTCTTTTAAATATACAGGTATAATTTTACCGATCAGGCTCTTGTCTCCGGGGAAATGTACAAGCATATTGGTGCTTAACCTTCCTGTAAGCAGAGAACTGTCATGCTCATTGACTTCCTCTACCAGTACTTCCTGAACCGTGTTCTCAAAGCGCATGGAGTTATTTTGCACAGATTTATGAATTTCTTCAATTAGTCTGTCAAAACGCTCTTTAGCTACTTCTGCCGGCACCTGGTTATCCATATTGGCGGCTGGAGTACCCGTACGTTTTGAATATAAAAATGTATAGGCATTGCTGTATTGGACCTTTTTTACAACATCCAGAGTTTCAAGGAAATCTTCCTCGGTTTCTCCCGGAAAACCTACAATAATATCGGTTGTCAAAGCTATATCGGGAACTGCTTTGCGGATTCTTTCCACCAAATCAAGATAATCCTCTTTTGTATATTTTCTGTTCATAATTTTTAATAATCTGCTGCTTCCCGATTGCAGAGGAAGATGCAGGTGTTTGCAGATCTTTTTGGACGAGCCCAAAACGTCTATAAGTTCCTGGGATAAATCCTTAGGATGGGAAGTCATAAACCGGATTCTTTGTATTCCGTCTATTTTTTCTACTTCCTGCAAAAGCTTTGCAAAACTTGTCGGCGGGTTCAGATTTTTGCCGTATGAATTAACATTTTGCCCCAAAAGCATAACTTCAATAACCCCGTCCTGGGCCAGGGCTTTTACTTCATCTATAATATCCTGGGGATTTCTGCTTCTTTCCCTGCCCCGCACATAAGGGACTATACAATAGCTGCAGAAATTATTGCATCCGTATATAATGTTAACCCCTGCCTTGAAAGGATATTTTCTGTCGTTGGGCAGGTTTTCGACTATCATGTCGGTATCATTCCATAAATCAATAACCATATGATCGGAATGGTCACCGCCGGTTTTTTCGTTATCCAGCCTGGTCTTTATAAGTTCTGCAAGCTTGAAAATATTATGAGTACCAAAAATTATATCTACAAAATTATAAGATTTTTTAATTTTTTCTACCGTTGTGTTTTCCTGCATCATGCAACCGCACAAAGCAATAAGCATGCCGGGACGCTGCTTTTTTAACGTATATAAGTGCCCCAGTCTGCCGTAAACACGGTTGTTGGCATTTTCTCTTACCGTACAGGTATTATATAGGACAAAATCGGCATCTTCAGTATCGGTAGGCACATAACCGATTTGCTTCAAGATACCAGATATTTTTTCAGAATCCCTGCTGTTCATCTGGCATCCGAATGTTACTATATGAAAGGTTTTTCTGATGCCGGTCTTTTGGTATTCCTGTTCGAATCTTTCTTTCAGTTCATTAATTATATTCAGTTGCCTTTTGGCTTCCAGTTCGTTTTTACTTATATTTTCCACAGTTACCTCCAAGTCATTTGTATTTATGTATTTATATTTATAGTGACAGGCTTCCCAGTATAAACAATACCAGTTTTACTTCTTCAAAAGTAGAAAACCGATATTTATAATCTAAGGGAAAAGCCGCATCTTCGTCAACTGTTTCTATCGTAAGAGCCGGTTTGTTAAACCGTTCAGAAAAATAGTGGACCGTATTGCCGCCGGAATCGCCGTATTCAATTTCATTTTCCGGACTAACCAGGCCATATCCGGTTATTTCTTTTAATTTTTTTGCGATTTTATATTGGTTTTCATTATAGGAAGATGGCATGCTGTTTCGATAATAATATATGGACTTGCCCCTTGAATGAAAATCCAAAAAACATCTGATACGGTACTGGTGAAATATCTGAATAAGGGTTTTGGTTTCATTTTCACTGGCGGCGTAATCTCTTGGGCCTTTGGGCTTCCAGGACCTGCAGGGAAAATTTCGGTTTATATCTACTCCACGGCCGTTATATTTCCATTCGGTATGGTTAATACCCATTTTTTTTATCCGTTTTCTAAGGTCCAGATCCTGAATAGTGTTGTATCCATATAATGATATCATATATCCGTCCGGATTTAAAAGAGGAATCATAAGGATTGTATATGTACGTAATAATTCATAAACGCATTTTCCGAAGATCATCCGGTTGTACTGTTTTTCAAAATCCCCAGCAGGATTCTTAAGAAAATTCTCAAATTTTTCTTTTACTTTATAAAATTCCTCATATATTTTCGCATAATATTCCGCTATCTTCAACAGTATAATAGGATTTATGGTTTCCCTCCCGTGAACACCGGCGCAAAAAAGGATATATTTTTTGCCTGTCCCCAGTTTTAGCATAACAATGTCACGATTGTCATGGGATTTGCCAATCGTGACATTTTGCATGATATTGCTATAGGTTTGGGCCAGGGCATTGGCATCTGAAATCAGGTCAATATAAGAATATTGAGGCTTATTAAAATCTATAATCATATGCAGACCCCTATTCATAACTGTTACATTTATGCTGGTTCAAACTCTAAAATATAAAGATACCCGTGCGTTTTTGAATATATTATTCAAAGGGTTGTTTTTTAGATGACAAAAATGCCACGTCAAATCCGAAAATATTAAAATCCCAAATCTATTCAAAAAACCATTCTTTTATGTTTCGCAGGAATAATCTTTTACCTGATATATCCATATTTACAAATCCTGCCGTAAGGGAACGGTTTTATTCACTACAATATATGGGTATTAGGTTAAAGATATGCTTAATAGTTAGTATAGGAATCTGCATAAATTTCAAAAGGAAATTCATTAGAATTTCCTTTTGAATAGATTAATTTATCCAATATTATTCAATTAGTCCAGATTGTAAAAAATCTGTGCTATCGGTGAATCTTTAGATAAAATAACAGTCTTATCCGACCCGGCAAAAGATGTTCTTGCCGCATCCAAAGCTCTTATAAAGGTATAAAAATCACTTTTTGAGCTATCGGAATATGCTTCGGACAATATTCTCATATATTCCGCTTCACCCTCGGCAATTATTTTTGCGGCTTCTTTCTGGGCATCGGATATGCTGATTTCTATCTCCCTGTCGGTGCTGTTGCGGATCATCTGGGCTTCAGATTCACCTTCTGCGGTATATGTTGCAGCCATCTGGGCTCTTTCTGAAATCATTCTTTCGAATACCGCATTCTTGTTATCGCTGGGTAAATCCAGATGCTTATTTTCTACGGTGATAAGTTCAATGCCGTATTGTCTCATGCTGTCGCCGATATCATTCATAAAAGCAGCATTTAACTCACCGTCTCTTCCGCTTATAACCTCATTTTGGGTATTACGGCTGATAACATTCTTCATGGCATTGTATACTATAGTGTTAATTCTGCTCTCAGCAAGAACCAAGGAGGAATTTAATGTTTGGGCAAATAAAACCGGATCGGTTATTTTCCATAAGACATAAGAATCTGCAACCATAGCTTTTTTATCGACTGTTATTACGTCTGACTGAGGCATATCATAAAACTGAATGCTTTTCGGAAGCTTATCGACCGTTTCAACAAAAGGGGTCTTAAATGATAAGCCTGCACTGTCTATGACTCTTTCTATTTTCCCAAACCTTTTAATAAGGGTATACTCATCTTCGTTTGTAATAACAAGGGCGTTGGATCCGATTATAATTACTCCGATTATTATAATCAAAAACAATATTCCTACAATACCTTTAACTTTCCTTGCCATTATTCATTTCCTCCTTCCGTAAGAGAATCAAGAGGAAGCAGTTTATTTATATCCCCTTCACCGTTGTCTATAATAACTTTGAGGGAAGGAAGAATCTCTTCCATTGCTTCATAATACATTCTTTCTTTTGTAATATAAGGATTCTTAATGTATTCTTCATACATTTCATTGAATCTGGCTACAGCAGCCTCTGCTTCGTTAATCCTCTTGGCTTTTTCCGATTGGGCCTGCTGAAGGATTCTGTCCACTTCCGCCTTTGCCTGAGGCAGTTTTTCATTTCTGTATTTATTGGCATTGTTGATGGCGGTTTCTTTACCTTGCTTGGCTGTTTCAACCGATTTAAAGGCTTCCATAACCTGCTCTGTAGGAGGCTCTGAATCCTGAATGGTAATATTAACAAGCATAAGGCCTATATCATGTTCCAGAAGATTTGCCACGATAGAATCCTTGATTTTGGATTGGATTTCGTATTTGCCGTCGGTTAAGACACTGTCAACATTATAACTTCCGACTATAGTGCGGATATTGCTTTGGGCCATATTTTTCAGTATGGTTTCGGGGTCCGATGAAGCATAAAGATACTTTATCGGATCGGAAACCTTATATTCCAGATAAAAATCGACATTGACAAAATTAAAATCTCTGGTAATCATTAGTGACTCTGCTTCAATGGTCTTGTCGGTTGCCTCATCGTAACCGATGGGAAAGCCTTTTATTGTGGCATCGACCTTTTTTATTTTTTGGATAAAAGGAATTTTAAAATGAAGGCCCGCTTCCGAGACAGCCGTTGCTTTTCCGAAAGTTGTTACAACCGCCTGTTCCTGTTCTTTAATTGTATAAAATGAATTTAATGACAATATAAACAACGCTAAAAGCAGAATTACTGCAAGCATTATATTTTTAAATTTCTTTAGAAAACTTCTAAAATCAGTTGAGGGAAATTCATATATCCTTTTTTCAACCATTAGTAAAACACCTTCTTTCTTACTGAAATTGAATAGTAAAATTGTTGGGTAAAACTATGTAAAATAATTAGCGTAAGTAATACTTTTATGTTAAGTTAAAATTTTTAAAGTATTACTTTTTATACGCCAAATTAATATTTTATTTAAAGGCCGGCATTACTTTCTGATCTGGCCGTTACCGAAAATAATAAATTTCGTAGTGGTTAAGGCTTTGAGACCCATAGGGCCTCTTGCATGAAGTTTTTGAGTGCTGATTCCGATTTCGGCACCGAAACCGAATTCGTTGCCGTCCGTAAACCTGGTGGAAGCATTGACATAAACGGCTGCAGCATCGATTTCGTTTAGGAAGCGCATGGCGTTATTGTAATTATCGGTAATTATGGCATCTGAATGTTTGGTATTATATTTGTTGATATGGGCAATGGCTTCATCCAGATTTGCGACCACTTTTAAGGAGATGATTTTATCCAGATATTCCGCATAAAAGTCCTCTTCTGTGGCAGGTACGCAGCCCGGGCATATAGCGCAACCTTTTTCGTCGGCCCTGATTTCTACTCCCTTTGCACTAAGCCTTTCATAAACCAAAGGTATAAAGGACTCACTTATTTTTTCGTGAATAACCAGGGATTCACAGGCATTGCATACCCCGAGCCTTTGGGTCTTTGCGTTATCAATTATATCCAAAGCCATTTCAAAATTGGCATATTCGTCCACAAAAACATGACAGTTGCCTGTACCGGTTTCAATGACGGGAATACTGCTGTTTTCCTTTACTGACTGTATAAGGCTGTATCCGCCTCTGGGAATTAATACATCTATATATTCATTCATTCTCATCATTTTATTAACCAGTTCTCTGGATGTATCCTCGATAAGCAAAACCGCATCCTCTGTGATACCGGATTCTTTTAAGCCCTGATGCAAAGCTTTAACTATAGCTTTGTTGGATTCTATGG
>CAZIHC010000158.1:0-5855 GCA_964538605.1 uncultured Herbinix sp.
TATTCTGAAATTTGCCCTTCTTTCGTATACTAATCTTTTCTTTTGATATCATGCTATATTCCTCCGCATTAATAAAACTTTCAATTAAATGGACAGTTCTTTCTTTCCTGTTATTTTAAAGATTAAAAGTACCGACAGAATAACACAGGTATTCAGGATTACTGCCAGGGCGGAAGCCACACCGTAGTTGCCGCGAACAACTTCAGAATAGATTGCCACGGTCATTGTTTTCGTTCTTCCGGTATACATCATTACAGAACAGCTCAATTCCGTGATAATTGTTATAAAACTCATTATAGCTCCGGAAATTACGCCTGAAAACATCATAGGAGCAGTAACTTTAATGAATGTTTTAATTGATGATGCCCCGAGACTTAATGCAGCTTCTTCCGTACTGATGCTGATATTTCTCAAAATAGCCGAGCTGGAACGGACCGTATAAGGCATCCTTTTAATAACAAACATTACAATCATAATTATTGCAGTGCCTGTCAGTACAAGAGGTTTCTTGTTAAAGCTTGTTACGGTACAGATAGCCAAAATAGAGCCCGGGATAATATAAGGCATCATCGTAATTAAGTCAATAAGATTGGTAAATATATTCCTTCTTCTTACTGTTGCGTAAGATATAATAACTGCTATTACAACAATTATAAAAATAGCTACAAATGCATAAATGAAAGTGTTCTTAATTGCTACATTCATTCGGGAAAAGGCAATTTTATAGCTTGTAAGCGCAAAACCTTTCTTAAATATCATACCCGAAGTCTTGCGGAAAGAATTAATTAATATACTGATTTGAGGAAGTATGGCAAGCAAACAATAAATATACATTAACGCATGGGCCAATATATTTTTTATACCGGTCAGTTTTTTCGGAGTAATCGGATGTAAGGCACTCATGGAATAACTTAATTTATTGGCAAAGAATTTCTGAACCAAAAATGCCAGAAGGGCCAAAATAATAACAAGAATACTGATTGCGGCCGCAAAGCCGTCATCTCCTCCGTTTTCACCCATAAATTCCGTGTAAATAAGTACCGGTATGGTCTTATAACCCTCACCGATAAGCATCGGGGTTCCGAAATCTGATAAAGCACGCATAAAAACAAGAATTCCACCGGCAAGAATTGTCGGAACTATAAGCGGAACTATTACTCTCCACATCAGTTTAACTCCGGTACATCCCATACTTTCGGCTGCCTCTATCAAACTGTTGTCAACATTTTTTAAAGCACCGGATACATACATAAAAATTAGCGGTACCAGCTGCAGTGTCAGTACCAGTACAATTCCTCCGAAACCATAAATATCAGGTATTTTTATGCTAAAGGTGTTTTTCATAAAATTCGTAATGGCACCGTTTCTTCCAAGAAGCAGAATCCAGGAATATGCCCCGATAAAGGGGGCTGACATACTGCTTAGCAGGATTATAATACGTATTGCACCGCTTCCCCTTATTTTGCAAGTTTCCATAATATATGCAAGAGGTGTTGCAACAATAATGGCACAAACGGTTACACAAAAAGTCACCTTAAAACTGTTAAATACCGTATTATAGTAATATCTTTTGCTGAAGAATTTTTTAAAATACTGTAGGGAGAAAGAATGAGTTTCTTTGTCTATAATACTTGATAAGAATAAATTAAACAATGGATAAATCATGAATAATATGTATATCAGCAAAGCTCCCAAGGTAAGAAATGTCCATATATCATATTTTTTCTGTTTATTCATGGCATTTCACCTCATGATAATAGTTGCAATCCCCTGCTTCATTGTAAATATTAATTTTGCTTCCGTTTACAATAAGGGTAACCTTCATGCCCTTTTTCAAAGGCTCATCATCCGATGATTCCTGTACAATATCCACCAGATTTCCGGATTCCAGTTCCACAGTATAATGAGTATTGGCTCCCAGAAATACGCTTTCTTTTACAGTGCCCTTAATTCCTGCTTCACCTGTCAATACAACTTTAAAATCTTCCGGACGAATGGATACTTTTACTTTACCGTCCTTTGCCTTTGCCGGATCTAAATTATTTATGTCAATTGTATAATTTTCAATTGTCAGCTGATGATAGTCTCCTTTACTTGTCAAGGCACCATCTAAAATATTTGTATTTCCAATAAATGTAGCAACAAACAGATTGGATGGCCTGCTATAAATTTCACGTGCTGTTCCTACCTGTTGTATAATACCGTCCTTCATAACCGCAATTCGGTCTGACACAGCCATTGCTTCTTCCTGATCATGAGTAACATAAACCGTGGTAATTTTAACATCTTGTTGGATATTGCGTATTACTGTCCGCATTTCTACTCTTAGTTTAGCATCCAAATTGGAAAGAGGTTCGTCCATTAACAAAACGTCCGGCTCGATAACTATTGCTCTTGCCAGCGCTATTCTTTGCTGCTGACCGCCTGACATATTGGCTGGCATACGGTCTTTTAAGTTATCCATTTTTACACTTTTTAGTACTTTATCAACTCTTTTATTAATTTCATCTTTGCTTAATTTTCTGTTGGTTAATCCGAATGCTACATTTTTCTTTACACTCATATGAGGAAATACAGCATAATTTTGGAACACCATACCTATATTACGTTTGCTGGGGGGAATATTATTTATTTCCTTACCATTAAAGGAAATGGTACCGCCTTCAATGGTATTGAATCCGGCAATCATTCTAAGAAGGGTTGTTTTTCCGCAGCCTGACGGTCCAATGAGTGTGAAGAATTCTCCTTCCTTTATTTCCAGATTCAAATTCGGAATAATCGTATTTTCTCCATACTTTTTCACTATATTTTTACATTCAATTCTGGTCATTAATATTTCCTCCTGTTATATTTAATACTTACCTGACTTTTTAACAAGGGAATAAAACAGCATTTCCTCATGTGTTAATTGATTATGATTTTAAAAAATGGTGCTGTTGTGCAACCACAGCACCATTTATAAATTAGTTGTCTTTTTAAAATAAGCAACTACTGAAGATCAGCAAAAATTTCATTATATTTTGCTATAATATCCTGAATCTGTGATGCTCTAACTACAGCATCAAATTCAAATGTATTAATTGTGCTGATATCAGGAATGAAGTCGGCAGTTGTAGCATCGCTGCGTACAGGACGTGCACAAAGCTCTGTTCCGATTAAGCTTTGAGTTTCCTGGCTGGTAACAAAGTCAAGGAATTTCTTTGCATTTACACTGTTTACGCAATTCTTAACCATAGCTGCATATGCATCAGCGAAGTTTACACCATCTGTAGGATAGCAAACTGCTACAGGAGCTCCGCTGGCAAGATAGCTGAATGCAGCACTCTCAAAAGTACGGGTTATTGTCATTTCACCGTCTGCTACTGCCTTGTGGGATTGTCCGGAGCTTGCATATACCTTGCCGTCTAATTGGTCAACAAACTTGGTTACGAAATCCCAGCCTGCTTCTCCGTCATAACCTTCCTGATTGTTCTTTAAGTATAATAAATCTGCAATCATACCTGAACCGGAACCTGTACTTGCAGGATCGGAGAATGAAATCTTGCCTTTTAACTCAGGATTCAACAAATCATCATAGCACTCTATTTTGATATCTCCGATTAAGTTGGTATTCCACATAATGATTGCGGATTCGGTACAAAACGGTGTTAATTTTCCTTCAAAAGTTTTATGTCCGTCAAGTAATGCCGCATCATTTTCTGATATATAAAACTCGAATAAATCGATGTAAGGAAGATATACCTGTTGTGTACCACCGATCATAATATCGGCATAAGGATTGTCTTTTTCGGATTCTATACGTTTTAACAGCTCAGATGTGCTGCCTGTAATAACTTCTACTTTAACACCGGTTGCTTCTTCAAATGCAGGAATCAGACCGTTTACTAAAGTATCAGTAATACCTGCATAAACAACTAAAGAATCAGTTCCTTCTTCTTCAACAGGAGCTTCTGTCTTTGCAGTTTCTTCTTGGGTTTCTTTCTTGGCTTCCTCTTTGGTTTCTTCAACTACCTGATTGTTATTGATATTCGAAGTTTCTTCCTTTTTGCCGCATCCTGCCAATGCACCTGCGCAAAGAGATGAAATAGCAAGAACAGCGAGTAACTTTCTAACGCTTTTGTTCATCTGTTATTACCTCCGTTTGATTTGAATTCTTACTGATAATAACACATGATTTTTAAGGTTAAAATCCGAAAATCCATAAATATTACCCAAAATAGATAACTAATCTTTATCTCCTATAGCAGTTATATACAAGCAGCAAGCATGTACTTGTTATTGCCATGGGCTAATTAGCCATTAAATTCCCTGTTATATGTATCTAACTTACTTAATTATTTGTGTAATTTAAATAAGAAAATTAACATCAGGCAATTAATCCAGTACAAAACCGTTCTGTTTAACAACACTACTCATCCAGTATCCGGACTTTTTTACAGTCCTTTTTTGAGTGGCCAGATCAACAGAAATCAGTCCGTAACGGTTCTTATAGGCATTCATAAAGGACCAGCAGTCAAAAGGGGTCCAAACATGATAACCGAAGCAATTTGCACCTTCCTGGATAGCTTTGTGAAGATAGTATAGATGCTCTTTATAAAATTCAATACGATAATCGTCTTCAATCATACCCTCTTCATTTTTAAAACGTTCCTCATTCTGAACCCCCATGCCGTTTTCCGCAATGTACCAAGGGATATTACCGTACTTATCCTGTATAATTTTTGCAATATCATAGATAGCCGCCGGATATATTTCCCACCCGCGGTAGGGATTCATTCTCTTACCCGGCATATCATACTCTTCAAAATACTTATCTGGCATAAAGCAGGAATAAGTATAGGCGCTTTCTCTTTTCTTGACACGTCTCGGGAAATAATAATTAACTCCCAGAAAATCTACCGTATTATTTTTTATGATTTCCATTTCTTTTTCATTATGTGGCCACAGAACACCTTCCTGCTCCAAATACTGCATAAGAAGTTTAGGGAAGCATCCTTTTACGGCAGGATCCAGGAAGGAATAATTAAAGAAGGCGTCACTAAACTGAGCCGCTTTCACATCTTCCTGGTCTTCAGGATTTCTGGGATATGCCGGTGTCAGATTAAGCACAATACCTATCTTTCCGCCGGATTTAAAACAGTCAGTATTTCTGAAAGCTTCAATGGCCTTAGCCGAAGCCAGGTTAATGTGATACATTACTGTACAAGCTTTTGCCCCGTCTACCAGTAAAGGATAATGGAATTTATACAAATATCCTCCTTCGATGTTTACAATAGGCTCATTAAATGTAGTCCAATACTTCACCCTGTCCCCAAAAAGCTCAAAGGCTTTCTTTGCATACTTTGCATACAAATCTGTTACATGGGCCGATTCCCATCCGCCGTATTTTTCGTATAACTCCATAGGCAAATCAAAATGATGCAGATTTAATACCAGCGTAATATTATGTTTTACACATTCATCAATTACTTTATTGTAAAAATCCACCGCATCAGGATTTACACTGGCTGTTTCAAAGTCATCAATCAGTCGGCTCCACTGAATGGATGTCCGCATGCTGTTTAGGCCTAAGGAAGCTATCTGTGCAATATCTTCTTTATATGTATAATAAAAATTGGATGTTACCCCCGGTCCGACTCTGTCAAAAAACGCATCAGGGTCCAGTTCATACCAGTAATCAAACATATTTTTATGCTGTTTAAAAAAAACTCCCTCACTCTGAATACCGGATGTGGCACCGCCCCACCAGAACTTATCGGGAAAAACAAGTTTCTTCATAATGTGTCCTCCAGTTTCATTTTAAAATCTTGTGAAATTAATTTAGTATATAAAAACATGATTGTAAATCTGCATAT
>CAZIHC010000159.1:0-5830 GCA_964538605.1 uncultured Herbinix sp.
AACAGGGTTCTGTAAGATTTTGTAAGGCAATTAAACTTGCAATTTAAATTTTTTCTTATAATTCTATTATTTTACTTGCATTTTTTTCTTTAATCTGATACATTCTATTTATATTCCTTGGTGAATAAAGGGAATAAATTATAAAAAGCGAGGTAGTAAAATGGGCAATCATAATAACGAAAACTGTGGATGCGGTCATGATCATATTCATGATACCATTACCTTAACATTAGACGACGGTACGGAATTAGAATGCATTGTACTGGAAATCTTTACTGTAGACGGTAAAGATTATATTGCTCTTCAACCGGTTGAAGGCGATGAAGAAGACAATGTATTTTTGTACCGTTATATAGAGGGAGATGACGCCGACGAACCTCAGCTTCTGAATATAGAAGATGATGACGAATTCGAAGCTGTAGCCGATGCGTTTGAAGAACTTCTTGATGCTCAGGAATATGATGATATGTTCGATGAATTCGATGATTATGACGATTATGACGATTTTGAAGATTACGAAGATTATGAAGATGAGGAAAATTAGCCTATAAAAATGAAGGCGTTGCGAGATAAGGTTTATCCTTTCGCAGCGCCTTATTTTTTTTCTGCCGTTATTTCTTTTATAAATCTTGATGGAAGCATCTCTTTATTATAACGTTGTCCTGAACTGAATATATATAGCTTATCTTTTGCTCTGGTCATAGCCACATAAAACAGGCGTCTTTCCTCTTCAATATTCTCCGGTAATACCGCTTTTTTATGGGGAGTAATATCTTCATTGACATCCACAAGAAACACCACCGAAAATTCCAACCCCTTGGAACTGTGCATGGTTAAAATGTTAATACCTTCAGAATTTTTTATATGCTCATTCTGCCTCTGTTTTTTTAGTTCTTCTTTATACTGCTGTATATAAGAAAACCAGTCTGTAAATGTTTTAAACTCCCTGGCGCTGTCATGGATTTCATTCAAAACATCCATAAGCTCATCCGGATTAATTTTTCGCTCGTTGGCATATTCCCTTAGAAAATCCTCGTAGCCTATTCCTCTTCTTATATATTGAATGGCCGCATAGGGATTCATTCCTGCTATCAAAGCCAGATCATATTCCAGTTGTTCTATTCTGGCCAGCATCCATTCCTTATCCTCATAATAACTGTAAAGAGAATCAAAATCAACTTTACGGCTGTCGAAACAATCCCTGCCGATATAACGCTTTGGCTTGTTAATAACTCTTAAATATAACTCCCGGTCATTTTCTCCCCTGGCAATCCTAATGTAAGAAATTAAATCTGTAGCAATCCAGTGGTCAAATATATTTGGCAAGTTATCACCGGCAAAAAAGGGGATGTTATATTCCATAAGCTTGTGGACAACAGCCCCCGCCCCAAGATTGGTACGAACCAAAATTGCCATATCAGATAGGGAAATTCCGGCCTTAGACAGCTTCAATATCTCCTCTACAAGCTTCTGATTCTGTTCGGACATGGTTTTAAAGCTTTCTATAATAACGTGCCCGCTTGATTTTTTATAGGATTTAAGTTCCTTTGAATAACGTATTTTATTATGAGAAATCAGGCAAACGGCAGACTTTATAATATCACTGCCCGACCTGTAATTTATATCCAAAAGTATTTTCTTGCTTTCCGGATAGTCAGACGGAAACTTTAACATTATCTCAGGCTTGGCTCCCCGAAATTTATATATTGACTGATCGTCGTCGCCTACTATAAAAAGGTTTCTTTCCGGTTCAGCCAGCATTTTAACAATTTCATACTGCAATATGTTTATATCCTGGAACTCATCAACTAAAATATATTTAAATTTATCCTGCCACAATTTTAATATATCAGCTCTTGCAGTAAGAAGCTCATAGCACAAAAGCAGCATATCATCAAAATCTATCCTGTTATTACGCCTTAGTCTTTTGTTATATTCCCTGTAAATGCTTCGAAACACCTCATCCCCGCAAGTTGACGAATAATATGTCGACAATTCTATTTTATTTCCCTTTACCATACTGATTTCCGACAGCAAATCATCAATAAATTCTTTTTCATCGGCATATTCAAGTCCCAATCTTTTAACAATATCTTTTATCCATAAAGTCTTTTCATCTTCGCCTATTATATTATCTGTACTCAGCTTATACGCATATCTTAATATAGTAAAAAACACACTGTGAAAGGTGCCAAAGCTTACACCCGTTTTGTCTGTTCCCATAGTTCTTAAAAAACGCTCTTTCATCTCTCTTGCAGCAGCCCGTGTAAATGTAATAACAAGAATATTATTTTCCTGTATTTTGTACTGCGTTATCAGATATTTGGTTCTCTCGGTTATAACCAGTGTCTTACCCGAACCGGGACCAGCCAAAACAAGCATAGGCCCATCCTTGTGCCTTACGGCCTCATGCTGTGCCTGATTTAATTTCATATTTATTCTCCTAACGAATGGATTATCAGATATGGCAAATATTTAAGACAAGGCTTAAAATATCACTGAATTGATATTCAAGAAAAGGATGAGGCTGTTTCTTATATTTTTAAAATATTTAGAAACAGCCCTCCTCTGATAAGAGAAATATTAACCGTTTAAAGCTTTTTGAAGTTTATCAATGGCAATTCTTATACGTCTTAAACTTTCTTCTTTACCGATTATATTCATTATTTCATAAGCTCCACCGGGTGTAGATTGCTTACCGGATACTGCCGTCCTTACCGGCCATAATCCCTGGCCGTTCTTAATACCTTGATCCTGAATATAAGACATAATTACTTTCTCAATTGAGCTTTCAGAATAATCATCAAGGGCTTCAAAACTCGGCAAAAGGTCTGTTAAAACCTTGAGGGAGCTTTCGGTGGTAGTTTTCATCTTCTTATGAGTAAACATCTCCACATCATATTCCGGCAATTCCTCAAAGAAATCAATCAAATTTCCAATATCACATAAGGTTTCAATTCTAGTCTTAACCAGCCCGGCTATTTTTTTATAGTCCATATCCTTGTGAATAACTGCTTTGATATACGGCAAAGCAAGCTCATAGAATCTGTCATCATCCATCATCTTAATATATTCACTGTTCATCCATCTGAGCTTTACCATATCAAAAACGGCAGGGGATTTGTTAATATTGCGGTAATCAAATTCTTTTATAAGTTCTTCCAATGATTTTATTTCATTATTATCTGCAGGACTCCAACCTAAAAGAGCCACAAAATTCACAATAGCTTCAGGTATAAATCCTTGTTCTATTAAGTCTTCATAAGAAGAATGCCCGCTTCGTTTACTGAGTTTTTTGCGGTTTTCGTCTGTAATCAGAGGCAAATGCACATAAATCGGTTCTTCCCAGCCAAAAGCCTGATAAAGCCTTGTGTATTTTGGTGTTGAAGACAGATACTCATTACCTCTTACTACATGGGTTATTTTCATCAAATGGTCATCCACTACATTTGCAAAGTTATAGGTAGGAAAACCGTCAGATTTAATAAGTATCATATCATCCAGTTCTTCATTTTTTACGGTTATTTCTCCGTATATTGCATCTCGGAAAGTGGTTGTCCCTTCCGTAGGGATATTCTGCCTTATAACGTAAGGTACACCTGCTGCCAGTTTTGCTTCAATTTCTTCTTTGGAAAGATGAAGGCAATGCTTATCATATTTAACTATTTCCTTTACCTCATCCTCGTCCTCATCGTCCTGGCCGCCTACCGTTTGCTTTAATGAAGCCAAACGCTCTTTCGTACAGAAGCAATAATATGCCTCACCTTTTTCGATAAGCTGCTTAGCATATTCAAGATATATTCCCTTTTTTACGCGCTCGCTTTGAATATAAGGGCCATATCCCCCATCCTTATCGGGTCCTTCATCATGAATAAGCCCGGTCCCTTCCAGTGTACGGTAAATTATATCAACGGCTCCTTCAACATAGCGTTCCTGGTCCGTATCCTCTATTCTTAAAATAAAAGTTCCGCCTTCATGTTTTGCAATTAAATACTCATATAATGCAGTCCTTAAATTGCCTACATGCATTCTGCCCGTAGGACTTGGCGCAAATCTTGTTCTGATTTTACACATAATAATCTTCCTCTCCGTCTTTTGTCTTTTCTGCTGTTTGCTAATAAATACTATTATTATACTCAGTTATATCTCCAAGTAACATTCCAATAAATCCTTCCAAACCTACTGAACTTAATAATGCTAACAACATAATACCGGAAATAAGCATTATCACCAGCATGGCTCTGGCCCAGTTTTTCTTGCTTACAGGTGTATTGTGGCCAAAAGCCCAAATAAACAACATTACCAATCCCACATAAGGGACAAGTATAAGCAACTGTGAACCAAGCCAGTTTAAAAAAGATACTGGCTTTTCTTTTGGGCTGGCGATAACAGGTTCAGATACCGGAGCTACAGGTGAAGACTTTATATCAAATGCGTTTTCTCCACGAAATGAGGCACCGCAGTATTCACAAAAGTTTGCTTCTTCATTTTTAATAACTCTTCCACAGGTATGGCATATCATAAATCCACCTCATTTTTCATTTGTTTTTCATTATAACACATATATTTCAAAAATCAATTCCGGTGTTTTTATATATATTAAGTTACAATAAATCATTTTTTTAATTTGATGTTGGTAAATTTTTACTATATAAAATGTATGTTTTTGTTAAATTATTAACTTGTATAATAATGACAATTTCTGTATAATTTATCTAACGATAAAAATATAAAGAAAGGGGAATTTTTTATGAAAAAAATGTTTAAAAGAATTTTTGCACTAATCTGTATATTAACTTTGGCTATTGGTTCTTCACCTGCATCGGCTGCTTCATGGCAAGAGATTACTATTCCAGGTGTTTATACTAGATATCTCTTTGTTGACCCTTTTAAGCCTGAAGGAGACCTCCATCTGAATTTTTATTTTACAGACTACAGCGGTTTAAATACCGGTGAATTTAGTATTTATGCCATTAATGAATATGGTACGTCTCAAACTATTTACTATGAGCCGCTATACTTTTACGGACTAGATAACTTTCGGGCTGTTGTTCTGAACATACCCTATTCGGTAGTCAGAAACAAAAGTGTCTATATAAGAATGACATTTACTGAACCTGTAATTATCAAAGGAAATATATTATATTATGGTGATTAGAACATTACTGTTAATAAAATATAATTTACAATATATTAGCATTTTTAGGTATATAAGATAAGATACAAAATATACTGATTATAACAGGAGGTAACTATGAAAAGATCAATTAAAAGAATTATTGCTCTGGCATGTTTACTAGCATTGATAATTCAACCGGCATCTGCTTTGGCTTCTCAGCAAAGAACTATACCTCTCAATAATATTTTAACAAATAAACATCAAGTCGGTCCTTTTGCAACTGATAGTTATGTAGTTATTAACTTAAATATTAGAACCACCAAACCTAATAACGGTGGATATTGTCACGTCTTAGCCCAGATAGACGGCAAATGGGAAATAGTATATTATAAAAGTATAGTTTTTTCATTATTCGAAACTGAAAAAGTAATTAATGAATTGTTAACTTCAGTAAGTGACTACTCATTACTCATACTTTTTAGCTTTACAGAACCTGTATATATAAACGGACGTATTACATATTTTAGATAATTATATAATCCTGTGATTTTAACGAAAAGATAAGACATATTATAATCATAAAAATACAATAATATAATTTAAGCTTTCTAAGGGGTCGTTTAATGATCCCTTTTTTATTTGATGACAATTTATCGGCAGTTACTATTGGTCCAAAAAAGTATCGTTGCTTAATGTCAAAAGGCTCTATGC